>CAMWLX010000432.1 GCA_947175225.1 uncultured Porphyromonadaceae bacterium | reverse complement strand
GGGTACAGAGACTACGGAGACAGGAACATTATGCTTTAACAAATCATTGACAGTTCGGATGGATTTTTCAAAATTTCCTTTGCCTCGAATCTTGGCATTGGAATCCTCGTCAAATCCATCTATGCTTATCTGGACTTTTGAAAGACAAGGTGACAATTCCTCAATCAACTCTGTTGTCCATAATGTACCATTTGACAAGACTTCGACTTTTGCACCTGAATCAGCAGCCAATTTAACATACTCTTTAAAACCAGATTTCAATAATGGTTCTCCACCAGAAAATACAACTGATTTTATACCGGCTCTACACAATTCTTCTATGACCAATAATATTTCTGATTGAGACAGTTCATCAATATTTTTTTCTCCTGCAAACATATAACAATGTGGACATCGCATATTACACCCGTTGGTTAGGTATATATGCGCACTGGACTCCGCTTGCTTAAATAAGACTTCCTTTTTTTCAAATTGCCTTGCTTCAAGTTGAACAACAACCCATTCTGCATCCTCATCATTACCATTAAATTTAGACAATGCTTCACCAAGACTAAATTTTAGAAGTAATTGGAAGAATTCATATTGTGCTATGTTCTCCAATACAATCCAATTAGCTGTTTGAACGGACACCACTATCCATTTCCCTTTATATTCGATGATTTCTATATTAGAAGGAAATAGATAGTGTTTGTCTGATGAGATTTCCGATTCTTTCGTTGTGGTCATTGATTTCGAAATTGATTAAAGTATGCCTTGAGCACCAGCGTTTTTATTGGTAGTGCAGCATCTTGCAAAGCACCCCCAGGACTTTATTCCAATTTCCATCTTTTTAACTTTATAAGAAATTTTCATTTTACTTTGTTTTGTGCCATTCTTACGTCCCAAGAGAAGGCGGTTAGTAACAAAATTACAGGCATAGAAAAAGCGTGGGACGATGGTTTGCTGTCTATTGAATTCGAGGCATCGCCAAACGCCCTAAAGGAAATAAACAGTCCGCTCCCACGCCTTATCGGATATCTATACCCCCACGTCGCGGGAGCGGATATGCGACAAGCATGAGCGTTTACGACTGCTTATCCTTCCTTTTTAAATTTGGCGATTTTCGAATTCAGGATAAAGCAAATAACGCTTCTTATATGTCTGGTATCGGCATTAGAGCCTTTACCGATGCAAAGATAGTCAAAATTTTTGGAATGATTAAACTTTTCTCAAGAAAAAATGACTATTCTTTCTGGGGGGATAGATATAAAAAAGACGCGAAACTGTAGTTCTCTTATCGAAAGTCGGGCTCTGGTAAAACCTTGGTCAGATAAAAAGAAGCAAGCAGCTCCACGCCCTATACTATACTTATTATAGGTGTGCGGATACGCACTTGCCATCTCTTCCCTGACCGATTTAAGTTTACCATACTGATTGAGACAGTTCTCGACTTTGAAGTATCCTGATTTAGAATGAGAAGGAGGTCGATGTGGATTCCATTAAATTACCGGTTCATGAGAAGTATGAATCTTTGGCGAACATTTTTGTAGCGAGAGTCTTTTTGCATTTCGGCTGGAGCGAAGTCGAGTTGATTGCTGAATTGCAAGAACTAAGGATATGCTCTGGCTACTTCTTGACCTGATTCGTAGTTATTAGGAGAGGCCTCCCCTACTTCGACAAATTCTTCAACATAATCGAGTATTGTCTCATAGTCTTCCATTTCAAGTTTCTCACGAGAGTTGATTTTGTCCATCACTTCTTCAGGAGATGGCTGGCCAATTCCTGAGCATCCTACCATTATGCTTAAGCATATTGTCATGGCAAAAGCCATAATTGATTTGATTGTTTTTTTCATTGCTGTTAGTTTTTTTGATTTTGCAAAGATAGTTAACGGCAATGGAATTGGAAATATACGTATAGTGAAATGTCAAGAGGGCTTGGCTTCTCTTGTCAGTTATAAGCGTAAAGCTCCTCACGCTGGTGTGAGGAGCAGAGTCAGTGAAGTGTGAGTTTCAGTCTTTTAAGCAACCTATAGGGACAATCCAAATGCCATCGGCTCTTTTGTAGGCATAGAGACCGACAGCAGTCAGAACCATTAGGAACTTAGGTTTTCCCATTTTTTGTTCATCGATTTTGGAGGCAAGTTTTGTTAGTGTTTCAGTGGCATGTGCGATTGCATTATCTCCTCCTAATTTTATCTCAATAAGACCATATGAACCATTACGTAAATGTACGACTGCATCACACTCAAGCCCTGTCTTGTCTCTATAATGATATACAGTGCCATCTATTGCCTCTGAATAAACTCTGAGGTCTCTTATACATAGGGTTTCAAATATCAGACCAAATGTCTTTAGATCATTTATAAGGTCATTCGGACCGATGCCAAGTGAGGCTGTTGCTATAGACGGATCGGTAAAATAGCGCGTGTCTGTAGTGCGGATTGCAGTCTTTGACTTTAGATTAGGATTCCAAGATGGCATATCTTCCGTAACAAAAATATTCTTTAATGCTTTGAGATAGCTATGAAGAGTATTTATTGATATGCCTGAAGAATCAGCTGGCGAAATATCGTCAAGGATGACTGTGACGGTGGTTTGCGTTCCTTGTATTCGCGCATACGACCGAAGAATTCTCCTGATAGTTTCCGCATCATTCAATTGCTTGTTAGCACGCATAACATCTGATTTCACTATAGCATCATAATAATTGACTGCTACACGTTGCGAAGCTCGTTGATTTAAGGACAATGATGCCGGCCATCCTCCTCTGCAAGTAAGATATGCTATATTTTCCAATGTCTGTTTATTGATTCCAGACATACCTTCCTTCCCTTCAAAAATATCCTTTAAACTTATCTCTCCGGTTGAATCCCCAGACTCCCAGAGCGACATGGTCCGCATTGTAAGCCACGCATATCTTCCGGCTCCGCTATGGTAAATATCATCTGAGGATGGAGGCACAGCAGAACCCGTCAATATGAATTGTCCGACTTCTCTCCTACGATCAACTTCCGCGCGAACGGAATCCCAAATCTGAGGTGCTACTTGCCATTCATCAATAAGTCGTGGAGGATTGCCATTAAGAATAATAGATGGATTTATCTGCAGCATATCAATATACTGTTGGCGCATAGCAGGATCAGAAAGATAGATTATACTGTTAGCTTTCTGTTCTGCTGTGGTGGTTTTGCCACACCATTTAGGTCCTTCAATGAGCACCGCACCCATCTCTTCAAGCCTATACTCAAGAAGCTTATCTACTATTCTTTTTCGATATTCCATAATAACCATTTCTTTTGACTGCAAAGATACTATTATTTTTTTGAAAATGCAATAATTAATAAAACTATTGTGAGAGTTGGACGGGTTTTGTTGTGAGAGTTGGACGGGTTTTGTTGTGAGAGTTGGACGTGTATAATTTTAGAGTTGGAAGGATATAGTTGTTAGCGTTGTAATGATATAATTGTGAGACTGTGGGGTGTGTGTGATG
>CAMWLX010000431.1 GCA_947175225.1 uncultured Porphyromonadaceae bacterium | reverse complement strand
TCTATCGGTGCTTGCGAGGGAGAAACTCCGGCTGCATTGACAAGCATGGTTATGTCGCCGTATTTCTGAGCCTCTGCGATAATGCCCTTGATCGATTCACGGCTCGAAAGATCCATTTCCATAGCGACAGCATCAAATCCGGCCTTATTCATTATGTCAGCAATTACCTCGGCATTCTTGATATTCTTGTCGCCTATGACTATCTTCATGCCATAGCCCATCCGTCGAGCTATCGCCATTCCTATCTGACCGGCACCTGCCAGTATCATTACATCTTTCTTCATATTTCGTTTA
Organism: uncultured Porphyromonadaceae bacterium; assembly: GCA_947175225.1. Taxonomy (GTDB): domain Bacteria; phylum Bacteroidota; class Bacteroidia; order Bacteroidales; family Muribaculaceae; genus Lepagella. The sequence goes on along the minus strand of CAMWLX010000431.1, from coordinate 3,184 downwards.
TTTGAGTTTTATATTGTATTTCATTATCCACGAACCTAAAACAAGACATATTCCAAAGAAGATTATACCAGCGGTGAATATGGTAGCAAAAGAAGTAATATCGGTTAATAAACCCATATTTACACTACAAAACTTTCATCTGTTTTAGAGTTTAACTTTTGTTGATTTGCCATTACTGACATGAACATATATGCCATTTCCCGGATTTATCACTGAAGCACCTTGTAAATTGTAATATTTGCCGTCGGCCGATATGTCAGGAGATATGGAATTTACAGCTGCATTATCTTGTGTGCCGGAGATTATTCCGATTTCTTGTAGCCATTTTCTGACATCTTCTTTTGAGTTTATGGAGTTGGTGCCTTGGACGGCAAGACCGGTCAGCACTTCGCTGTCCGGACAATACGAACGTGCAAGCGAAGCTGCATCCGCCAATCCACTACCTGCATGTGTGGAGAAAGGCGCAATAGTTTTACCATTGATATACTCCTTATACTTATCATAGAATGTGTGTATTATCATAGGCATTCCTCCATACCATACCGGACCGCCAATGAATATCATATCGTATTCGTCAATATTGTCTATTTCTCCCTTAAACTCAGGTCTTAGGTCATTATCTCGTTCATTCGTGGATATAGTTTTGGTTTCTTCGTAATCATCCGGGTAAGGTACAACAGGAACAATCTCGAAAGAATCACCGCCGGTCAGTTCCTTTATAAATCCGGCAACTCGTGCAGTATGACCTATTTCAAGCCATTGGTTTGGATAATTGTATCCTGTACGGGAGAAAAACACAATCAGGATTTTCCCGTCTTGGATAGATGTGGTTTTATCCTGCGGGAGGTCCGGGTCTGTCACGGCATTATCTTCTGCACAAGCGACAGTTGTCATAGCCATCATGAGGCTAAGTATAAATATAGTAAACTTCTTCATGATATAATATATCTAAATTAAACACGTTGCAAAATTACAATCATTTCCGTGCTGTCGGTGTATACAAATTACCGATTCTCTTAACGAAGTCAACGAACTTGCTAATACAATGTGGGTAATCCAAACTATTTCAGTAATTTTGCAAGGAGAAACAATTAAAAATATATGGCAAATACACTATTGAATATCGCTACCGTTGCCGAGTATAACGATATGCTTGGAGTTGAGACCTTACATCCGTTGGTAAGTGTCATAGACCTTTCTAAGGCTAAACCCATGCGCCACATGCGCCACACATTCAGTTTCTATACGATCTATCTCAAAGATGAGGTAAACTGTGAACTTATCTACGGACGTCAGAAATATGATTATCAGAAAGGCTCAGTAGTTTGCCTTGCACCGGGGCAAGTGATAGGCATCGAGGATACCGGGGAGGAATTTCAGCCTAAGGGATGGGCATTGTGTTTCGATCCTGACCTTATACGCGGCACATCACTTGCAAAAAGGATAAGCGAGTATTCATATTTTTCTTACAATGTCAATGAGGCACTCCATCTCTCCCAGCAGGAAAGAGAGATTTTCCTTGACTGTCTTGATAAGATTTCTCTGGAGCTAAACCATTCCATCGACCGTCTGAGCAAACGCCTGATCGCTACCAATATTGAACTGCTCCTTGATTATTGCCTACGTTTTTATGAGCGCCAGTTTATTACAAGGGAACCTGTCAACAGTGACCTGCTGTCAAGATTCGAAATGTTGATAGATGGTTATCTCCGTAGTCCTCGGCTTTCGGCAGAAGGCATACCCAATGTGAAATGGTGTGCATGTGAATTGTGTCTTTCTCCAAATTACTTCGGAGATCTTATCAAAAAGGAAACAGGCAAGACTGCAAAAGAACACATTCAGACTAAAATTATTGAGCTTGCCAAAGAACGTCTTTTCTTGGATGACAAGACAATCAGTGAAATAGCATATGAGCTCGGGTTTCAGTATCCACAGCATTTTACCCGATTGTTCAAATCTGTAACCGGTATGACTCCCAATCAGTATCGGACATACAAAGCTCCAAGTATGAATTAACCAATATAACGGATTTATTATACATTTTACTGAATTATAATATAGGCGCAAACACACTGCTTGTGCTGCTTGTTTGTTTTTTTGAATTTAGGAAAAACAAATACAGCATAATATATGGAAACTAATAATGAACAAGCAGCATTAGATTATCACCGTTACCCTTATCCGGGTAAAATATAGGTGGTACCTACCAAACCTTACGATACACCTGAAGAACTCGCTCTGGCATACTCGCCCGGCGTTGCATATCCGTGTCTTAAGATAAAAGATAATGCCGACCGGATATTTGATGTGTACCAACGAAGCACTGATAAATTATCTGATTAAAACACAGACAACTTGTAGTGTGAAATAGATATGGGCTTGATCGACTATATTTTCAATATCCTGCGGAATAATCCGGTAATCCCGATTTTTCTTACCATCGGGATTGGCTTCTGGTTAGGACAGCTGAAGTATAAATCCTTCTCTCTCGGTCCGGTGGCCGCTACTCTGATAATCGGTGTGATAATCGGTCAGATAGGGATTGACATATCTCCGACTGTCAGGGTTGTATTCTTCATGCTATTTCTGTTCAGCATAGGTTATAGTGTTGGCCCTCAGTTTTTCCGTTCATTAAAAGGGAGCGGATTGAACCAGGTCGGGTTCGCCGTACTGGAAGCACTTGTGTGCGCTGCTACTGTCATTATAGCCTCAAAAATCATGGGATATGATATGGGTACTGCATGCGGACTTTTCGCCGGCTCACAGACTGCCTCCGCCTCTCTGGGTGTCACCACCGACACAATCCACTCCATACAGGATGCTTTGGGTAGTAATCTACCAGCCATAGGCTATACAGTGACCTATGCTACAGCAAATTTTGTACTTGTATTTTCAAGTATTCTCGTTATAATATTCATATAAAAATCATATAATCATGTTAGGAAATTTTATTTACTACAATCCCACCACCCTATATTTCGGTGATGAGGCCAAGAAAAATCTTGCAGAAGCACTGAAAGGGTTTGGAAAGAGAATCCTCCTCACTTATGGAGGCGGTTCAATCAAACGTAATGGCATCTATGATGATGTGGTATCTGTTCTTAAGGATGCCGGCAAGGAAATCGTGGAACTCCCCGGTGTGATGCCTAATCCGACATTGGAGAAGATGCTGGAAGGTGCTGAA
>CAMWLX010000430.1 GCA_947175225.1 uncultured Porphyromonadaceae bacterium | reverse complement strand
CGTGCGTCATTAAGCGTCATATTACTAAAAATGGGACGCACGAGCCGTGCGTCCCGCCCAAAGTAGTTAGCACGCTCCGCGTGCGTCATTAAGCGTCATATTACTAAAAATGGGACGCACGAGCCGTGCGTCCCTACGGGGATATCGAAAATGATTCGATTATTCTTCTGCTGCGATGACTTCAGAAGCCTCGACTACGGCATTGTCAGCCTGAATGTTGGGGAGTTCGAGACCGAGATGCTGCTTCTTGTCGATGATCTTAAGCCAAATTCCAATAAGCAATGCTGCTACTCCAAGACATGCAAGCATGACGAGAGGCCAAGTATAGTTATAGCTTACGGCAGCTTCTGCTTCTGTCATAGTGCCATTTGCGAGTCCTTCTGCTATTTCCGGATTGGTGTTGTCGAGCACTTTACCGATGAGGAGCGGGAAGAGCCACAAGCCGATATTCTGAATCCAGAATATGAGGGCGTAGGCGGAACCTATGATCTTTGCATCCACAAGTTTTGGGACAGATGGCCAAAGCGATGCAGGAACAAGAGAGAAAGATGCGCCAAGCACAAGGATCGTGATATAAGCTACCACTACTCCACCAAGATCATTGCCCTTGAACAATGGAAGGATGAAGGCGAAAGTGAGATGGCAGATGATCAAAAGCAAAGCACCGAAGACAAGCATCGAAGCAGCCTTACCCTTATGGTCGACATACTTACCGAGAATCGGGGTGATACCAACAGCCAAGAGTGGGAAGACAGCAAAGATTGCAGCTGCACTCTGGCACATGTAGCCCATCCAACAATACACAAGGAGTGCAGCAACTGCCAATACGAGCATTCCCGACTTCATACTTTTATTTGAAGAGAAATTGCTCACGAATGCGGAGGCTGCAGCGATAAGCATAACTATGTATTGCACCACTGTCTCTGCATCGGAAGCCCAGAAGCTATTAGCGTCCGGCTCAACAAAGGTCAGATTGCACTGAAGCATATTGACCGCATATTTCTGGAACGGGAAGATGGCAGAATAGTAGAGAACACAGAGGAACGCCACAAGCCAGAAACCGCTGCTTCGGAGGATCTGACCAAGGTCGCTGATGCGGAAAGGATCATCCTTTTCTTCTTCTGCATGAGTCTGGGAATCAAGTTTACGATCCATGAAGAAATAGACAATAAACATGATGAGAGCAATCATAAGAAGCACAACGCCGAATGCCACGGCATTGCTCACCTTTGGAGTACCACCCATATATGCGAAGAGGGGTGAAAAGATCATACATGTAGCCACACCAAGACGGGCAAGAGCCATCTCAGAACCCATTGCCAATGCCATTTCACGACCTTTGAACCACTTCACGATGCCACGGCTGACAGTGATACCAGCCATCTCGACTCCACAACCAAAGATCATGAAGCCTATAGCGGAGAATTTAGCGGATGCAGGCATCCCTTCATAAAAAGGAGAGACGCCAAGTTCGTCGAAGATTGGAATATAGTTAAGATGCTCAGTAAACCACACATCGAGAGAACTATTGGCAAACATTTCTGTGACTGCATACCAGTTGATAGTGGCACCGATGAGCATTACTACGCCGGAGAGGAGTGCTGTGAAACGCACTCCCATCTTATCAAGGATGATGCCCGCGAAGATGAGGAAGAATATGAAGACATTGAGGAATGTCTCGGAGCCCTGCATCGTACCGAAGGCTGTGTTGTCCCAACCAAGCTGGCTCTGCACCAGATTCTTGATAGGAGACATGACATCCATGAAGATGTAGCTACAGAACATAGCCATGGCCAGGAGGAGCAAAGCTGTCCACCTGACCCAGGCCTTATCGTTTAAATACGTTTGGGAATTCGCCATGATCAGATTTCCTTATCGTGCTCAAGAAGAAGAGTCATGGAAGGACGGTCGCACACCTCAGCCGGACCGAAATACTGGATCGGACCGGGATACTGATAAAGAGTATTGAGCATAAGAGTCTCACGCATAGAAGCAAACTTCATGTATGGTTTGCCTTTAAGATCAACGAGAGCTTTCTGGATAACCGGCTTCATGTGGCCATGGCGCTTCTCCATATTCATCATCATTGTGATAGGAATACCGCCGGCAATCCAGTTTTCAGGTTTATCTGTAAGGTTGCGAACAGAGCTCATGTAGCCGGTCAGACCGCTATTGATAAGCATAGTTGCATTATAGCCAAGAGCATAGCAGTAATCTGCGTCAAAGTTTGTCGGGTCAGCGCAACGCCCTTCATATCCGAAGAAGTGATGCTGAGTAGCATATTTGCCATGATATTGACCATCCTCCTTTAATTCTGCAAGACGTTTTCCTACCATATCAGCAAGAAGTTCTTCAGTATCGATCAGAGAAACCTGAACATTTCCATGGCTATCACGATCAAGACTAAGCTGCAGGGCAATATTCTTTGGAAGTGAATGGAATAGTTCAGCCTCTGACGGTTCGAGATATTTTAGTATTGCATTGAGTTTGTCCACCTCCTGGAGAGGATCAAGCTCCTCAGCATGCTCGGCAAGGATATCATTAAGCTGAGAAATGAGCTTATTCATTGAAGGGATAAATTCAATAAGACCTTCCGGAACAAGAACTGTACCAAAGTTCCATCCCATCTTAGCACGCTCCACGATCATATAGCAAAGCTGGTTGACGATATTATCGAGAGTCATGCGCTTAGCCTTCACTTCTTCAGAGATAATGCAATAATTTGGCTGACATTCGAGTGCACATTCAAGAGCGATATGGCTTGCAGATCGACCCATAAGCTTTATGAAGTGATAATACTTCTTAGCAGAATTACAGTCGCGCTGGATATTGCCGATAACCTCAGAGTAAACCTTGCAAGCTGTATCAAAACCGAAAGAAGTCTCAATCCACTTGTTCTTAAGGTCGCCGTCAATAGTCTTTGGCACACCTATCACTTGAACGCCTGCACCATTAGCCTTGTAATATTCAGCGAGCACACAAGCATTAGTGTTTGAGTCATCACCACCGATAATCACGAGAGCCTTGATATTAAGTTCCTTAAGAATCTTTAATCCGGCGTCGAATTGCTCAGGATTTTCAAGTTTCGTACGTCCTGAACCAATGATGTCAAAACCACCGGTATTACGATAATCTTTAAGGAAACCTTCAGTGATTTCCATATACTGATGATCAACAAAACCTGAAGGACCCATTAAGAAACCATAAAGACGGCACTCCTTATTGAGCTTCTTAAGAGCATCAAAGATACCGCTGACCACATTGTGGCCACCAGGAGCCTGACCACCTGAAAGAATGATACCCACATTGAAAGGCTCTTCTACACGCTCCGGGTTTTCATCATGCTTGAACTCCACTATAGGGAGACCGTAAGTGTTAGGGAAAAGTTTTTTGATTTCTTCCTGATCGGCAACAGACTCAGTAGGAGCACCGATTTCGAGTTTTACAGCACCCTTGAGTGCTTTTGGGAGCTTCGGCTGATATTC
>CAMWLX010000429.1 GCA_947175225.1 uncultured Porphyromonadaceae bacterium | reverse complement strand
AGTCTGCATAGCCGGTAGCCACTACCTTTGCGCCACGGTCATGACCGTCCTGACCCATCTTTGCGATCATGATACGCGGCTGGCGACCTTCGCGTTTTGCGAAATCAGCCACTGCCTTACGGGCTTCCTCGAATTCAGGATCACCCTTTTCTTCGCTTGAATACACGCCTGAAATAGTTTTGATGATTGCTTTATATCTTCCGACGACTGCCTCACAAGCATCCGAGATTTCTCCAAGAGAAGCGCGGAGCCCGGCCGCCTTAACTGCCAAATCAAGAAGGTTGCCCTTGCTTGGATCCTTGACTGCTTCAGTAATGTCGGCAAGTGCTTTCTGCACAGCTGCCTCGTCACGGTTCTTGCGAAGTTCTTCAAGACGGCCACACTGTTCGTTGCGAACCTCTGTGTTGTCGATCTCAAGGATATCGATAGGATCTTCATGATCAAGACGATACTTGTTGATACCAATGATAGCCTGTTTGCCTGAGTCGATACGAGCCTGAGTGCGTGCAGCAGCCTCTTCAATCTTCATCTTTGGCAGACCAGTCTCAATAGCCTTAGCCATACCGCCGAGCTTCTCGATTTCCTGGATATGTTCCCAAGCCTTCTCAGCAATCTCATTGGTGAGAGCTTCTACATAATAGCTTCCGCCCCATGGGTCTACCTGCTTAGTGACGTAAGTCTCTTCCTGAATGTAGATCTGAGTGTTACGAGCGATACGTGCCGAGAAGTCTGTTGGTAGAGCGATAGCCTCGTCAAGTGCATTTGTGTGCAGTGACTGAGTGTGACCGAGAACTGCTCCCATTGCCTCTACGCAAGTACGGCCTACATTGTTGAAAGGATCCTGTTCTGTGAGTGACCAGCCTGAAGTCTGGGAGTGAGTACGCAATGCAAGAGACTTCGGATTCTTTGGATTGAATTGCTTTACGATACGTGCCCAAAGCATACGAGCTGCACGCATCTTTGCGATTTCCATAAAGTAGTTCATGGAGATGCCCCAGAAGAAGCTCAAGCGAGGAGCGAAAGAGTCGATATCCATACCTGCATTTACGCCTGCGCGGAGATATTCAAGACCATCAGCGAGTGTATAAGCGAGTTCAATGTCGGCAGTTGCGCCTGCCTCCTGCATATGGTAGCCGGAGATAGAGATTGAGTTGAACTTAGGCATATTCTTTGAAGTATATTCAAAGATGTCTGCGATGATCTTCATAGAGAAGGCTGGCGGGTAGATATAAGTGTTACGCACCATGAACTCCTTGAGAATATCGTTCTGGATCGTACCTGCCATTTCTTCAAGCTTGACACCCTGTTCAAGACCTGCATTAATATAGAATGCGAGAACTGGAAGCACGGCACCGTTCATAGTCATTGAAACAGACATCTTGCCCAATGGAATGCCATCGAAGAGTACTTTCATGTCTTCAATAGAGCAGATGGATACGCCTGCTTTTCCTACATCGCCTACTACACGCTCGTGATCAGCGTCATAACCGCGGTGAGTCGGAAGGTCGAACGCTACAGAAAGACCCTTCTGTCCTGATGCAAGGTTACGGCGATAGAAAGCATTTGACTCTGCAGCTGTAGAGAATCCGGCATACTGGCGTATTGTCCAAGGACGCATAGGATACATACCGCTGTATGGACCACGAAGGAATGGAGGAAGACCTGCTACATAGTCAAGGTGCTCCAGACCCTCAAGATCCTCTTTTGTATAGACGGGCTTTACGGGAATAAGTTCCGCGGTGAGCCATTCCTCCCCTTTCTCCACCGGAGCGGCAGCGGCGGGAGTCACTACCTTATTTATATCTATTTCTTTAAAATTAGGTCTCATGTCTGGGATTATTTGAGGAGTTTCGCATTGAAGTCTACCAGTGTGTCAAGAACATTGACACGAACGTGGATAAAGTTCTCGATTCCCTGTGCCTTGAGTTCTTCCATGCATGCTGGAGCTCCGGCTACTACGAACATTGCGCGTCCGTCAAGTTCCTTAAATGCTTCAGGAGCATACTGTGCATATTCATCGTCGCTTGAGCAGAGCACTACTACGTCAGCTCCCTTTTCAATGGCTGCATCAACACCTTCTTTCACAGTTGCAAAACCGTTGTTGTCGATGATTTCATAGCCTGCGCATCCGAAGAAATTGCCGGAGAACTGAGCTCGTGCAAGACGCATTGCAAGATTGCCAATTGTCAGCATGAACACCTTCGGGCGATTAGCTGCACGCTCTGTATCGAGACGCAGCTGTTCAAACTGGCTTGCTGCACGGTCAAAGTTTAAGTATTCTACTGCGCCATCTACAGGTTCACCACATCCACAACCACAAACAGCACCGTCTTTCTTAATCTTGTCGAGTGCCATTTCATTGATATTTGGATATTGATTGGTGCCAAGAAGTATTTCTTTTCTGCGAGCTACATCGAGATGACGTTTCACTCCGCTTTCATTCACCTTAGATTGGATTTCACCTTTCTTAAGCATCTCATAGAAGCCTCCGTTATCTTCAACTTCATTGAATACTTTCCAAGCCTGTGCTGCTATTGAGCATGTGAGTGTCTCGATATAATAGCTGCCGCCAGCTGGGTCTACCACCTTGTCAAGATGAGATTCGTCGCGAAGAAGATGCTGCTGGTTGCGAGCGATTCTTTCGCTAAATTCATCAGGAGTTGTATAGACGAGGTCGAATGGAAGAGTCTCAATTGAGTCAACTCCTGCAAGAGCAGCGCTCATGGTCTCTGTCATAGAGCGAAGGAGGTTAACATGAGCATCATATATGGTCATATTAAATTCGCTTGTCACGGCGTGAACTGCCATCTTGCAGCATTCTTCGTAAGCGCCATATGCCTTTACGATTTCTGCCCAAAGCATGCGTCCTGCACGGAACTTAGCAAGCTCCATAAAATAGTTTGAGCTGATACCCATGTTGAATTTGATGCGCTTATTGACTTCACATGGAGTCAAACCGGCTTCAGTCATGAGGGTCATCCATTCTGCACCCCATGCCAATGCGTAGCCAAGTTCCTGAGTGATGTAAGCACCTGCATTATTAAGAAGGAAGCTGTCTACAGCAAAGCAGCGAAGACCTTCTACAGGTTTCACAGCTTCATAAACTGCAAGTGCTGTTTCTTTGAGGTCTTTGGGGAATTCAAGACCATGCTTGAGAAGGCGCTTGAAAGGATTAAAACCTATGCTTCCCTTGAAAGTGTCTTTTGCACCTGCCTTTTCTACAATTTCTACAAGAGCCTTAGCCATCTCTTCTGCCTTGCGAGGACAACAGATGATGTTGATTTCTACCTTGTTAAGATCGATGCCTTCGAGAACTGAAGCGAGGTCGGAAGCCTCAAGTCCGCGCATGCTGATGCCGAGAGATTCCACTCCCTTATCAATGGCATGCTTTGCGTTGGCATTGATTTCTTCAGACGTTGTTCCCAAAATCTGCTGGCGGATCAGCCAGTCATTGTTTGCCTTTGTTCCTCTTACATAGGGGAATTGTC
>CAMWLX010000428.1 GCA_947175225.1 uncultured Porphyromonadaceae bacterium | reverse complement strand
ACTCCGACTATGGAAGAAAGAAAGATTAATGAAGCCGAGAGCCTCGAAATCATAGCCTCTATGATTTCACGTACAAAAGACCGTCTCGTGAAAGGCAGTGGCAACATCCTCCTCATGTGGGGATACTTAATCGTTGCAGTAACGGCACTTATTTGGATACGCCTTGTGACAACCAACAATCCTGCCGTAAACTGGCTGTGGTTTCTCATCTGGTTGATAGGCGGTATCGCCACTCCTATTATGGCTATGAGAAAGCGTCTGGAAATAGGCTCAAAAAGCTATACTGACAAACTGACCTCATATATATGGTTTGTTGTCGGATTGACCGCCATAGTTTCCGCCATATTATGTTTTGGGTTTCTTTTTATCGGTGGCAAAAATTCGTGGAGCATGATGTTCGCTTTCGCTCTAATTATCGTGCCTATGGCTGAAATCATGCAGGGATTGGTTATTAAAGAAATTTCTCTTATTGTCGGTGGGGGAATAGGACTTTTAATTGGACTATTCATTATGTGTTGTATCTCTGCTCATGTGGCTCTTATGGCAACTTGGTTCATGCCGCTTTTCATTATGGCATTCGCAGCAATGATGATTATTCCTGGGCACATACTTAACACAAAGGCAAAACGACAATCATGAGAGAGTTAAATCCATTACTGCATTCTCAGTTGAGATTGGGCATAATGTCTATTCTGATGAATGTAGAGGAAGCCGATTTCGTCTATCTTAAAGAGAAAACAGAATCGACTGCTGGAAATCTAAGTGTGCAGCTCGATAAACTCTCTGCTGCCGGGTATATCTCTGTTGTAAAAGGATTTGTCGGTAGGAAAACGCGCACAACAGCCCGAATAACCGAGAAAGGCCGCAATGCCTTCGTAGAATACGTCGAAGCACTGAAGCAATACATTTCTACGCAATAGAAATAAATTACAGATGAAAATAAACATGAAGTTTATGCGACTACATCTTGGCATACTATTCTTATACGCGATTGCATCCCTAAATGCTGTTGCGCAGAGCGAGTTGCCGGATTCTTTGGATATATCGCGTGAACTTAATGAAGTGGTAGTAACGGCTCCAGAAAATCAGACCATAGGTAACAAAACCTTTTTTTATCCAACAAAGGAACTTAAAAATGCCACAAACAACGGAGTCCAACTGCTTGCAGGTCTGCAAATCCCCGATCTAATTATAAATCCTGCTACAGGGTCTATTGAAAGACTGGGAGGTGGCGAGTTATCCATAAGGATCAATGGGCGTCCTGCATCACAAATAGATATTACATCCCTGTCACCCAGGGATATCACAAAGGTGGAGTACACTTCAAATCCGGGTGTGAGATATGGAGAGGCAAGGGGTGTGATCGATATAACTGTAAAACGACGCGAAACAGGCTACGGAGTATCCCTCAATCTGCTCCAATCTGTAAACCGTGGATGGGGTAATTATACCGGAGCGTTGAAATATACATCTGGCCGTAGTGAATGGACTCTTGACTTTCAGTCTAATCCAATGTGGAGAATGTCAGCTTTCCGTAACAATTCCGAGCATTATCTTTTATCGGACGGCACAGAAATACTCCGTTTGGAGAACGGTGTAAAGGCTCCGAACAGTATGGCTTCACATAGATTGTCATTACAACACTCCTATGCAATAGGTAGTAAACTTTTGCTTAACACCCAGTTACGCATCTTCCGCAAGAATGACCGCTACGTATCTGAGGGAAATATGACAACCGTGATTGGCGATGAAGTTACAGATGATTTTGAACGTGAAGAATTGCCGATAAAATCTACTCAGATTGACTTGGATGTCTATCTGCATTGGAAAGCGAATAAATCCAATAAACTGTATTTTAATATAATACCTACTGTAATCAATGGTTCGAATGACCGCAGTTATCATACATCAGAGGTGGAGTTATATACTACTATATCAAACCGTGGATACAGGTTGTTTGGTGAAGGCGCTTGGGAATGTCGAATCGGAAACGGCATCCTCACATCCGGCATGCGAAGTTTAGGCGAGTGGAATGAGGCGGACTATAATCATTCCGGAAACATCAATGAGAAAAGTGTCATGGGAAGCTTATTTGCCGAGTGGAAGCAAACCTTGGATAAGATTCAGTATACTATTGGTTTAGGCGGAACAGCATATAGCGTAACCGAACCGCTGAGACACAATTGTTTCAATGCAAATCCTCGTATGTATATACGATACTCCCTCGCCTCATGGGGTGGTATCTCCTTTATCGGGAATGTAAACACGGTGTCTCCCACAGTGAATCAACTTAACCCAATGCTTCAACAGGTTGACAGTTACCAATGGAGCAAAGGGAATCCAGGTGTTTCCGCTTTTCAGCAATATGACACTAAATTGGAATTCGATGGTAGAGTTAAAGATATTTCACTGAAAATTACTGTCGATAATATCTATAACCATAATCCAATAATGGGAGCTAAGACATATATTGACAATCAAATAGTCAAGTCTTATTACAATTCCGGTTATAGCAACAATTTTATAGTGAAGGCTCAGCTTAGAATGCCTGTGTTTATAAAACAATTGAATCTTTCTTTGGAAGGTGGCTGGCATAAGACCGTCAGCAAAGGTCTTAACTATCGACACAATTATTCGCAACCTTTTATTAACGCACAGTTCATGTATGTGAATGGACCGTGGTGGATTATGCTGAAATATAATACAACATACAACGCCCTATGGGGAGAAGACATATACAGCACCAATAACAATATGCTGAATATAGGAGTAGGCTACACTTATCGTAGTGCGACTTTTATGGCTGGTGCTTTCAATCCCATTGGAAATATCATTGTGAAAAGCCGGGATTTGAATGCAATAGCAGCATTTGATCGAGATTATCAAATATCATCAACTCGCCAATTATTCTGGATCGGGGTCACTTTAAATCTCTACAAAGGTAAAAAGCGGAGTTCATCCCAACGCAAATTAAACAACTCTCAAACATATGAATCAATAAACAATGTAAAAAAATGAAGAAGTTATTATTTATCTTCGCATTGATAGCGATATGCGTCAATGCGAAAGCCGAGACTCCGGCTTACACAATCACTTTGAGTGAGTTGCCTTATACAGAGGGCACTATTTATGTGTCTGCAACCTGCGGAGATAAAGAGTTTCTCAAGGTTGCAATCGAGGTCGAAGAGGATTCTGTGATAATACCTGTTGATTTTTCAGAGTCAATCGGCAAGGAGGTGTCAATACGAGCTTTTCAGGATCTTGATGAGGATAAGCAGATTAAATTCGACAGCTACGGTCGTCCGGCAGAGCCTTTTCTACAAACCAAGATTACTCCTCGAAAAGAAAAAACAAACTACGACTTCAAGCTATCAGTATTGCGATAGGGTAATTTATCCTACGGCAAAGACAAACAACCCCGGCAGTGATGTCGGGGTTGCAGGGCGTTATTGGTGAATTTTGATTAATTTTGTATTATGAAAGCTGAAATTGAT
>CAMWLX010000427.1 GCA_947175225.1 uncultured Porphyromonadaceae bacterium | reverse complement strand
GTATTATGATTTAGAATTCCAACAATGTATATGCATTGTAGATTATATAAATACAAAACAAAAAAATATCATACGGCAGCATTGATGCTGCTGTTTGGTTTCATATATTGTTCTGCTACCGACAATGATTCTCCTTCTAAGGGATTGAAGTTTGCGCTCCTTGGAGACTCAATGACTTGGATTGGTGGAGATTCGTGTGAAAAAGCTACCGGTTGGAGTCATATTCTGATGGAAAGTGGAAAAGCTGAGTCCATCGGAATGTATGCCAGAAGCGGCGCCACTTGGACAAATACTTCCCAAACAAAGCGAGACCCTTCTTTCTACAGCGAAGTGCTTCATGACAATAATGTGGTCTATAATCAGGCAATCCGACTTATTGACGACTATAAAAAAGAAGCCATTTCATCGCCTGATTGCATTGTTATATTTGCGGGGGCTAATGACGCATGGTTTGCCGATCGTAGGCCCGGAATATATGACTCATGGGATAATCAATCGAGATTTTCCGAAGAGACTGATCCGGCAAGTATCACAACTCTTGCGGGAAGCGTAGCCTTGGTATGCGAATTATTGAATGAATATTTTCCCAATTCTCTCCAGACTGTAGTCACCCCTCTCCAGATGTCAAAAGTTTCTGCGGAAATCATTCATAACGCCTCTGATATAATTGAATCAGCAGCTATTTCTAAAGGATGCACAGTGCTTCGCGCCGATAAGGAAGTAGGAATCACCCATGAAGTGGAATCAACATCGCCTACATTCACCTCCGATGGAGTCCATACAAATCCGGATGGCGCAAGACTCGTAGGAAATTATATATTAACTCATCTTCCAGACAAACAAAGCAACAAAAATTAAAATAGGAAGCATATGGTATTCTCTGATCTATTCTTCATATTCTGTTTTATTCCCCTTTTCGGATTATTATACTATCTTTCAGGCAGGATTGACAAAACAAGGATCCATATTGCAGAAAAGAACGAGCGACATCTGAAGCGTCCTATGCTTTTCCGTAATATCATCTTGACTATTTTCTCCATACTGTTTTATGCATGGGGCGAACCAATATATGTCTTCCTGATGCTTGCAGTGGTTCTGGTCAATTACTTCTGTGGAATCCTGCTATATAAGAAACACAATATCATCGGAAAAGCGTGGTTATTTATAGGGGTTGCAGCCGATTTAGCGGCTCTCGCAAGCTTCAAATATCTTGGGTTCTTCTCCGGAATTGTAAGAAGCTTTGGTTTCGACATGCCGGATCCTCAGATAGCTCTGCCTATTGGCATCAGCTTCTATATTTTCCAATCCATTTCTTATCTTGTAGATGTCTATCGGGAAAATTCAAAGCCTCAAAGGAATTATTTCGATCTTTTGCTTTACATCTCCATGTTCCCTCAGCTCATAGCCGGTCCTATTGTTCGCTATGGAACTGTAGCCGAAGAAATAAGCAAGCGTCGAGCTACTGCTGACGATGTCGCTGACGGAATCTATCGATTCACAATTGGATTGGGTAAAAAAGTAATTATTGCCAATATTATGGGCGAGATTGCTTCTGCTCTTCTCGATGGAAACCTCGACAATATGTCGGCTGCCGCTGCCTGGGTCGGCATATTAGCATTCTCCATTCAGATATATTTCGATTTTTCGGGCTATTCTGATATGGCTATCGGAATAGGAAGATGCGTCGGTTTCCATTTTCCGGAAAACTTCAATCATCCATACACGAGCACATCTATGACCGACTTTTGGCGTAGATGGCATATGAGTTTAGGGTCTTTCTTCCGCGACTACGTCTATATACCGATGGGTGGCAACCGCCGACATCAAGCCCTCAATATAATGACTGTATGGTTTCTCACAGGTATGTGGCATGGGGCAAGTTGGAACTTCATAATCTGGGGTCTCTATTTCGGACTCATCATCATGATTGAGAAATATACACTCCTCAGATGGAGAATACCAAAGATTGGACTTTATATCTACAGCATTTTCTTGATTATTGTAGGCTGGGGAATATTCTATTTCGACGATTTCGGAAGGATGTCACAGTTCTTCACAGCATTCTTTGGGCAGAATGAGCCTCAAGGTCTCCCCATGCACGTGGAAACTGTCATCATAGACAATCTTTGGCTTTGGATAGCCGCTATAATTCTCTGTCTCCCTGTAAGGAAACAGGTGGAAAAATTAGGATATAAGATGGTGGCAAAAGTGCCTTATGCCGGCAACTACACGGTGCAGTTCTGCCACGCTATTATTTCGATAACAATTTTAATTTGCAGTATTGCTCTCCTTGTAGGAGCCACAAATAATGCTTTCATTTACACAAGATTCTAATACGATCATGGACAATCAAACAGATAAAGAAATGACGACTATAAAAGGTAAGCAAGGTGCTTCCGTCATGTACATAACTTTGGTAGGGGTTTTCTTCGCTGTCCTTACCGTAGTATTCGTTTGTTTTCCCCGCACCACTTATTCAGAACTTGAAAAAAGGGATCTCGCGGAACTGCCAGATATCACCGATATAGAAAAAATAAAGAAAGACCCTGCTAAATTCACTTCTGAAGTGTCAACATGGTTCAGCGATACGGAGCCTTATCGTGACGAACTAATGACCATGAGTATGAAAATTAGGGGTGCAATGAAAGCAGATTTCCGCTCGGATGAGGAAACAGTATCATTTCGCCCATCCGACAATGCTGCCAGCAACCCTGCATCTGAAGATACGTCAAGTGATAATGATAAAAACATGACAGACTCGAATTCAGAAAATGCTTCTGAAGCACAAGAGGCTTCTGATGACGAAGATGAGGATATCAACGATGGCAAAGCAAAACTTGCAAGTTCCGGAACTATCATAGTAGGGAAAGGAGATAAAGTCAGAGCACTCATGGCTTTTGGTGGCAGTGCCAAAGGGGGTGGAGGATATATAGATCTTCTAAATACCCTTGCCAATGAATTTCCAAATAGCACTGTATATGCCATGATAGCTCCCTTGGCTACCGAATTTTACCTTCCTGAAAAGGCTGCCAAGGCAAGCCATCCACAAAAGCCTTTTATCTACAGCGTAAAGGATCGCCTGTCGCCTAAAGTGAAGTTTGTAGATGTCTATGATGAACTATCAAAGCATAAGAAAGAAGATATATATCTCCGTACGGATCATCATTGGGCTGGGCTGGGAGGATACTACGCAGCAAAGCGCCTTGCAGAGACAGCAGGAGTTCCTTTTAAAGGATTGGATGCTTACGACCGCCATGAGATCAAGAATTTCGTAGGTTCTATGTATGGTTATTCTAAGGATATTTCTGTCAAGAATGCTCCGGAAGATTTTGTCTATTATATTCCAAATCAAGTAGATTTTGATTCTGAGTTCGTTTCATATACATTGAATAAGGATTTCAAGATAATAAGGGAATCAAAACCTTACAAATCTGCATTCTTCAAGAAATTTAAAGATGGAAGCGGAAATGCTTATCTGACTTTTATAGGCACAGAC
>CAMWLX010000426.1 GCA_947175225.1 uncultured Porphyromonadaceae bacterium | reverse complement strand
GTGTGAGCCCACATCCCAAAAAAAAAATCAAAAATTAAAAATTATTAAAAAATTTTTATTACCTTTGCATATCTGAACTAACCCAAAACAACTTTCGCCAGCAAAGCCTAAGGATTTTTAGTTTTATTCATATACCTATAAACCCATAAACCTATAACCCTTTAGTTGAGCAAAGCGAAACTAAAAATTAAAAGACAATGGTAAATTTCTCACTTGAGGGTAAAGTGGCCCTCGTCACCGGTGGCGTCTACGGCATCGGCTTCGCCATCGCAAAAGCCTTTCACGAGGCAGGCGCACGCATCGTCTTCAACAGCAACACTCAGGCAGGCGTCGACATGGGCTACGCCAACTATAAGGAAGCAGGCATCGACGCAAAAGGCTATCTCTGCGACGTAACTAAGGAAGAAGAAGTACAGGCAATGGTAGCCGACATCGAAAAGAACATAGGAGTCATCGACATCCTCGTCAACAACGCCGGCATCATCAAGCGCATCCCGATGACTGAAATGGATGTCAAGGATTTCCGCCTTGTTGTCGACATCGACCTTATCGGCCCGTTCATCTGCGCAAAGGCAGTCATCCCCGCCATGATCAAGAAAGGACACGGCAAGATCATCAACATCTGCTCAATGATGAGCGAACTCGGCCGCGAGACTGTCAGCGCCTACGCAGCAGCAAAGGGTGGCCTCAAGATGCTCACACGCAACATATGCTCCGAATATGGCGAATACAACATCCAGTGCAACGCCATCGGCCCGGGCTACATTGCAACTCCACAGACCGCCCCACTCCGCGAAAAGCAGCCTGACGGAAGCCGTCACCCATTCGATCAATTCATCATCGCCAAGACACCGGCAGCACGCTGGGGCACACCCGAAGACCTGATGGGTCCAGCCGTATTCCTCGCCTCCGACGCTTCCGACTTCGTAAACGGGCACGTCCTCTACGTCGACGGCGGAATCCTCGCCTACATCGGCAAGCAACCCTAACCTCATTTCTTCCCCTCACGCAGAGGAAGCAGAGACGCAAGGAACGCAGAGAAAAACTCCGCGCTCCTTGCATTCTTACGTATATCCTCGCGCATCCTGATCCTCAGCACCCCTGAGTGAACCAAAAACAACAAAGACATGAACGAACAATTCAAAGAAGTAGCCGAAAGCTACACTCTCCCCCAAGCCATCAAGGAAGCCCAACGCTGCCTGCACTGCAAAGTGCCAAGTTGCAAAAAAGGCTGCCCAATCAGCAACGACATCCCTGACTGGATAGGAGAACTCGCCCACGGCAACTTCGGAAACGCCATAGAAATCATCCACAACCGCAGCAACCTCCCAGCTGTCTGCGGCCGCGTTTGCGCCCACGAACGCCAATGCGAAGGCAACTGCGTCCTCGCCAAGAAAGGTGAAGCCATCCACATCGGCAAACTCGAACGCTTCGTAGCCGACTTCGACAGTGAAGCCGGCTGGAGCCATGAGAACATCCCCGAAAAGACCCGTGGACGCGTAGCCGTAATCGGCTCAGGCCCCGCCGGACTGACCATCGCCGGCGACCTCTCCCGCCAAGGATTCCACGTCGAAATCTTCGAGATGGGCATAGAGCCTGGTGGTGTCCTCATGTTTGGCATCCCTGAATACCGTCTCCCGAAAGAAGTGGTACGCCGAGAAATCAAGAAAATCGAAAACCTCGGTGTCAAAATCCACAACCGGACCACCATCGGCCAAAACTACACTATCGACCGCCTATTCGAAGAAGGTTTCGACGCCATCTTCATGGGCACAGGCACCAGCCGCCCCAAGACCCTGCAGGTAGAAGGAGGCGGACACCCCGGCGTGCGCCAAGCCGTATGGTTCCTGCGTCGCGTCTCCCTTTACAATCAAGGCTTCATCGCCAAAGAGGAAGTCGTCATTGGCGACGGCGATAAGATTGCCGTCATAGGTTGCGGCAACACCGCCATGGATGCCGCCCGCTCAGCACTCCGCATGGGAGCCGCAGAAGTCACAGTCATCTACCACCGCGACATCGACCATATGTCGGCACTCCGCGCAGAATACGACGAAGCCGTCGAAGAAGGAGTCAAATTTTTATGGAATACCAACGTCACCAAAGTCAACGGAGCCGAAGGCCTACGCCTTGAATCCATAGTCATCGAAAAAGACGGCGAAGAAACCATAATGCCAGTCGACCGCGTCATAATGGCAGTAGGATCAGCCCCCGCCTCACGCATAGTAGACTCCACTGAAGGCATCGAAGTAGACTCCAGAGGCTACGTCCTCACCCGCGACAACCCCTACGGCATGACCACACGCCGAGGTGTCTTCGCCGGCGGCGACGTCACCAACCGCCCCGCCACCGTAGTCCACGCCATGCAAGACGCCAAACGAGTAGCCGAATCCATAGCCAAATACATCGACGCCATCAAGCTAATAGAAGCCATAGGCTGAAAAAATCCGCTGGGATCCAGCGGATTTTTTCATCTCCTTAAAGCCCTAAGCTCCGAAAAAAATTCTAAATTCTAAATTCAAAATTCAAAATTCAAAATTATTCTAATAATTCGCCAGCGTATCCTTAAGCCGTTCCACCATCATAGCCTGCAATTCCCGAGGAGCGAGCACCACCACATCCGGTCCCATAGCCATAAGCTCACTTACAAGCTCATAATTGATCTTCAACTCATACCGGAATATCGAATAAAAATCATGCATCTCCTCCTGCTGCGTCCGATGCAACGGCAACGCACGCAGATACTTAGCCCGCGTAGCCGTAGTCTGTATGATCACCTCCCTCACAGAAGCCCGCGAAGTAGTGACCCCAACCACATTCCCAAACACATCATCCATCTTAAACGCAGAAGGCATCGCAAACTGAATGTCGGTCACCTCCATATCCTTCACCCTATCCAAAGCATACGTCCTATAACCCCCGCTACCGCTCTTCTTCCCAAACATATACCACCTCTGCTTATAAAGCTTCAAGAAATAAGGCGAAAACAAGATCCCCACCTCCGGCCGCGACCTCGCAAAACCGGCATATGTAAACACCACCTTATGATTCTTCTTCATAGCCATCGCCACCATCGGCAGGAACTCCCTCGCCGACGGTATATCCTCAATCTCCACCCGTCCCGACGACGAACCCAATTCCTGCACAGCATTCGTAGCCACCGAATTATTCATCCTCCACTCCGTAAACTGCTTCACATAAGGCGATTCCGACGAATCGATACTATAATATCCATCCTTCGAGCAGAGAATATCTACATTAAAAGTATCCTCGATCGCACGCCGATACTTATAAAAAGTCCGGTCAGCCATAGACAGCCCCCCGGAAAACTCCGTCTTCAGCTTCCACAACTCATTAAGATCCCTCTTAGAGATCCTCCCATGCTTGAGGATCGTATCTACAATCCAAATATAAACACCAACTTTATCCTTAGCCATCTTATTTCAGTTTTCAAATTCCCCAAAGCTCCTAATGCCCTTAATTGCCCCTAAAGCCCTTAGCACCCCTA
>CAMWLX010000425.1 GCA_947175225.1 uncultured Porphyromonadaceae bacterium | reverse complement strand
GTCATTAGGATGGATCAAGAGCTGGCCCCTTTTTGCTGTGATACTTCTTTCGTGGGGTATCGCACTGCTTGAATATTGCTTTATGGTGCCAGCCAATAGGATGGGATATGTGGAGAACGGAGGTCCATTCTCTATGATGCAGTTAAAGGTGATTCAGGAGGTGATCACTTTGACTGTGTTTACTATTATCTCGGTGTTCTTTTTGTCGGGGGAGAAGCTTCATTGGAATCATGTGGCGGCGTTTCTTTGCCTTGTGGGGGCTGTGTTTTTTGTGTTTATGCCTACTGGTAAATAAGACGCTGTGGGACGCGCACGGAGTGCGCTAACTACTTTGTTAGGACGCGTGGGGACGCGCACGGAGTGCGCTAACTACTTTGTTAAGACGCGCGAGGACGCGCACGGAGTGCGCTAACTACTTTATATATAAAGGAGGATGTTCTTCTGGGAACATCCTCCTTTTCATACGTTTTCGGGATCATCAGACAATATCTGAGGTGTTGCTGTCGGTCTGCTTTGTGGTCGGAGCCGGGTCTTTGAATAGGCCGGAGAGGTACTTTTCGTTTAGACGCTGCATGAATTCCCAGAAGTTCGGGACGAAGAGGGTGCCGATGAAGGCGTTCATTGCCATGCCGAAGACTACTGCGGTGCCGAGTTCGATGCGGCTGTTGGCTCCAGCTCCTGTTGCGAACATCATAGGCATTACGCCGAATACGAATGCAAGGGCTGTCATCATGATAGGACGGAAGCGGATAACTCCGGCATCATGGGCTGACTGCTTGATGGATTTTCCACTCTTGCGGAAGTCCATTGCATATTCCACAATTAAGATTGCATTCTTAGCCGACATACCTATCAGCAATATCAATCCAATCTGAGTGTATACGCTTATTGACTGACTCATACAGATACATCCGAGAATCGTACCGAGAATTGCCACCGGTGTTGCAAGGATTACAGCAATCGGGTCGGTCCAGCTTTCATATTGAGCAGCAAGCACCAGGATTGTCATGATAATCGCGAATATGAATACGAATGTGATAGTTGTGCCGGATTGTGTTTCCTGATATGCAATGCCTGTCCACGCATAGGAGTAGTTCTTGCCGAGAGTTGACTGCACAAGTTGCTCCATCGCCTCAATACCTTCTGAAGAAGAGACTCCCTTTGCCGGGGTGACAGTCACAGATGCTGACTGATACATATTATATCGGTTGATTGAAGACTGTCCCATTACAGGTTCTATCGTGGTGAAAGAAGAGAATGGAACCATCTCACCTTGCGCGTTTCTTACTGAAAGACGTAGCACATCGTTGATGTTGTCGCGGGCAGCCTGATCTCCTTGCATGCGGACTTGGAAAACGCGGTCGAATTCTACGAAGTCATTCACATAGTTTCCACCGAGGTATCCACTAAGAGTGTTGAAGATATCTGCCATTGCCAAACCTTGAGTCTTAGCTTTGTCGCGGTCGATATTAAGCTGATATTGAGGAACTACACCTTGATACATTGAAGTGAGTGAGGCAAGACGTGGGTCTTTTGCAACAGCCTCGCGAAGAGCATCAATAGCCTTTAGCATTTCTGTCGGGCCAAGAGAGTTGATGTCGAGAAGATTCATTTCAAGACCTGACGACATACCGAGACCAGGAATTGCAGGAGGATTGACAGAGAAAATCATCGCGCCTTGATATTTCGCTGAAATTTCATCTACCTTTGCCATTACTTTATCAACAGAACCTTTTTTACCACGTTCTTTCCAAGGCTCGAGCATCACCATAATAGTTGCGCCATTGGAAGCAGCACCGCCGCCCATCATTGAGAAACCGGAAATGGTCATTACGTCTTTTACCTGTGGCAACTCCTTAATGTCAGCTGCAAGAGCATTTGTGATTTTCTCAGTTCTTTCAAGAGAAGCACTGGTCGGAAGTTGGACAGAAGTCATGAAGTAGCCCATATCCTCAGAGGGGATGTAGCTGGTAGGCCATTTCACGAATCCCCAAAATGCGAGTCCTGCAAGCACGAGGAAAACAAGGAGAGAAGCTGTAGCATGGTTGAGCATTTTTCCTACGATCTTGTTGTAGAGGTTTTCAACCTTTGTCCATCCGGCGTTAAACCAGCGGTAGATGAAGAAGTTTGACTGTTTCTTTGGAGTAAGGAAAAGAGCACAAAGAGCCGGGGTGAGGGTTAAGGCATTGAAACCGGAGAATGCGGTTGAAACTGCAATCGTAAGAGCAAATTGCTTATAAAGCTGACCTGTAATGCCGGAAACAAAGGCAGTAGGGATAAATACTGACAGAAGCACAAGCACTTCCCCGACAACCGGACCTGTAAGTTCCTGCATAGCCTTTGTGGCAGCTTGGTGACGGGTCATTGTCCCGGAATCGACAAGTCGGGAACAGTCTTCCACCACGACTATGGCATCATCCACGACAATGGCGATTGCAAGCACCAGGCCAAAGAGCGATAGAGTATTGAGAGAGAATCCCATAAGTTTCATCACTGCAAACGTGGCAATCAAAGAAACAGGAATTGTTATCATTGGGATAACTACTGCTCGCCAGTTTTGCAGGAATATTAGGATCACAACCATCACGATAAGAGACGTAAGGAGAAATGTCACGAAGAGATCGTCTACCGATTCCTTTACGTAGGTGGTCTGATTCATGATGACATTGAGATGCACGCCATCGGGGAGATATTGCTGAAGTCTGTCAAGTTCTGCAGTAACAGCTTTTGCCACATCAAGTGCATTGGCACCGGGAAGCTGATTTATGCCTATGGCGCAGGCTGGTTTGCCATTGATGGTAGAAGTATTGGAGTAGCTTTCAGACCCCAAGTCTATTTTAGCCACATCACGCAGACGGAGCATATTTGTGCCATCTGTCTTGATCACTATATTGCCAAACTCTTCAGGAGTTGTCAAACGTCCCTTGCTGACGAGAGTATATTCAAATGCATTGTTCTCGTTGAGAGGTGGTTGACCAATTGAACCGGCGCTGACTTCCATATTCTGTGATTGTATGGCGCTTGAAACATCAGCAGGGGTCAGGTCCCTGATGCGCAAGGCTTCCGGATCAAGCCAGATACGCATACTGTATTCACCGCCACCAAAAGCCTGAACACCACCGACGCCATCAATACGGCTCAATGGATTCACGAGGTTGAGCTGCGCATAATTGGTGAGATACAACGCATCGTATCTCTTTGAATCATCAGCAGTAAGGGAAACGAACATCAGCTGGTTGCTTGATTCCTTATTGACGCTTACACCTTGCTGTGCTACTTCAGAAGGCAGTGTGGCACTGATCATGGAGATGCGGTTCTGCACTTCTACGGCTGCTTGGTCGAGATCAGTACCGTTTTCGAAAGTTATGGTGAGACTGTAGCTTCCATCTGAACCGGAGTTACTGCTCATGTAAAGCATACCTTCCACTCCGTTGACTTGCTGCTCAATGGGGACACCGACAGTCTGAGCTACAGTTGAAGCTGAGGCTCCCGGATAATTTGCACTTACCATGAC
>CAMWLX010000424.1 GCA_947175225.1 uncultured Porphyromonadaceae bacterium | reverse complement strand
CGCACGAGCCGTGCGTCCCTACAAGGTCGAAAGTGTTATAAAGATTTATTTATCGTCCTGATTTCAGAGACTGATAATTATGCATTACCGTACAGTGGCGCGTCGTGAGTCCCAGATGAGATAGCAGATGAGGGCGGCGTAAGCTACGCAACCGAGTATCTGTGTGGTCTCCATGCCAAGTGGATTCTGATACTCGAAACCACAGAAGCGGGTGATGGCTGCGAATACTCCAAAGAGGGCTCCGCCTGCGATGAGTCCTGATGATAGTAGAGTGCCGCGGTCACGGCGTGCATCGTTGACTTTCTGATCCTTAGAGGAGTTGCTTACATAGTATGCAATCGCGCCGCCTACGAGCATCGGAGTATTGAGTGAAAGCGGAATGAACATACCGAGGCAGAATGCCAAAGCAGGTACGCCAAGCCAATTAAGGATACAAGCCAAAATAGCTCCCACCATATAGAGTATCCATGGAGTGTCACCACCCATCATCAGAGGTTCGATCACCTTTGCCATCGCATTTGCCTGAGGAGCCACAAGCGCGTTTTCTCCTGTGAAGCCATACACCTGGTTGAGCACCATGATCACGCCGCCGACAGTGGCAGCCGATACGAGTGTGCCGAGGAATTTCCAACTCTCCTGTTTCTTGGGTGTCGATCCAAGCCAGTAACCAATCTTGAGGTCGGTCACAAAACCACCTGCCATTGACAGGGCAGTACAAACCACACCGCCGATCACCATCGAAGCAACGATACCGCTCGTTCCGTTAAGCCCAATTGCCACGAATATAGCCGAAGCGATGATAAGGGTCATAAGGGTCATGCCCGATACCGGGTTGCTGCCTACGATTGCGATTGCGTTGGCTGCTACAGTAGTGAAGAGGAACGCGATGATGACAACGACTGCAAAAGCGATGATTGCCTGCCAGAATGTATGTATCACTCCAAACCAGAAGAAAAGGAGTACAGCTATGAGTGCAATGGCGATGAATAGTACGATATGCTTCATAGAGATATCCGTCTGCCAGCGCACTTCCTTGACTGCTGACGACTTACCCTTAAGCTCCCGGCTCGCAAGACCTACAGCCTGGGTGATGATACCCCATGATTTGATGATGCCGATCACGCCTGCCATAGCGATGCCTCCAATACCTATCATTCGGGCATAGCCGCTGAAGAGGTCCTGAGGGTCCATAGCTTGGAACTCCGGTGACCCGTATGTCCCCATCAGAGGAATGATGATCCACCATACGAATATTGAACCGGCAAATATGACGAATGCATATTTCAATCCGACTATATATCCAAGACCGAGAAGGGCAGCCCCCGTATTGCAGCTGAGCACTAGCTTGGTCTTCTCCATAAGCGTGTGTCCTGCTGTAGAGGCAACGGAAGTCACTGTCTCAGCCCACCATCCGAATGTAGCCACGATATAGTCGTAGATGCCGCCGATAAGCGATGCGATGATAAGAGTCTTTGCCTGGCCTCCTTCCTCGCTTCCTGCCTGCTGGCTCGATATAAGCACTTGAGTGGTGGCTGTAGCTTCCGGGAAAGGATACTTGCCGTGCATATCCTTCACGAAATACTTGCGGAAAGGAATGAAAAAGAGAATACCCAAGATGCCGCCTAAGAGCGAGCTTAGGAATATCTGATAGAATTGGACTGTGATTTCAGGATATTTGGCCTGAAGGATGAAAAGTGCCGGGAGAGTGAAGATGGCACCTGCCACGATCACTCCGGAGCATGCTCCAATCGACTGTATGATTACGTTTTGTCCGAGGGCATTCTTCTTGCCGAGGGCATTCGAGAGGCCTACTGCAATGATGGCGATAGGGATGGCGGCTTCAAACACCTGTCCTACTTTCAGTCCAAGATAGGCAGCTGCTGCTGAGAAAATGACAGCCATGAGAAGTCCGATTCCCACGGAGTAGGGTGTAGCCTCCTGCTGGTCATGGGCAGGATGCATCACCGGGGTAAACTGCTCATCGGCAGCAAGCTCGCGGAAAGCATTTTCCGGCAGCCCGGTCCCGGTAGTAAGATTTTCGTCTGTTTCTTTCATGAGTTATATATATGTTTAAGGGTCTTAGAGGTCCTTAAGGTCCTTAAAGTCCCTAATTCTAAATTCTAAATTCTAAATTCTCAATTCTAAATTCTCAATTCTAAATTCTCAATTCTCAATTCTCAATTCTCAATTCTCAATTATAACTGCCGTTTTACGCTCTCCTCATGAATAGCGCTCATTATCTTGCCGGTGAATTCCTTGGGCAATCCGAGTTTCTCTCCCGTTTCGGTGCGCTCTTTCATGATTGTGTCGTGGCGCCCAAGCTGCACCACCATCATATTGTGGGCTTTCTTGTATTCCCCGATTTTCTTTGACACTCCCATTCTCTTGGCGAGAAGTTCAAGCAGCTCATGGTCGATCTGATCGATTTCGCTTCTTAATGCGTCGAGTTCAGGTGTGCCTGTAGGTTTTTCGCGCACTTTGAGTTCTTTGACTAAAGCCACGAGTTCAGAAGGAAGCAACTGCTGTTTGGCATCACTGAGTGCCACAGCGGGGTTGCAATGGCTCTCTATCATCAGTCCGTCAAACCCCATATCGAGGGCGTGGCGGCTTAGTGGGGCCACGAGGTCGTGGGCTCCGCTTATATGGCTTGGATCGCAGAATACCGGAATGTTCGGAAACCTGCGTGCGAACTCGAAGGGGAGTGCCCACATCGGTTGGTTGCGGTAGATATGCTTTCCGTAGCTGCTGAAACCGCGATGTATTACGCCTATTCTTCGGATACCGGCATTATATATTCTTGTCACTGCTCCGACCCAGAGATCAAGGTCCGGGTTGACAGGATTCTTGATTAGCACCGGGATATCTGCACCAAGTTCCTGAAGAGCGTCAGCTATCTCCTGCATGGCGAATGGACTTGCAGAAGTGCGGGCACCAATCCAGATGATGTCTACTCCAGCTGCGATGGCGCTGATCACATGGTTTTTGCTTGCTACTTCAGTGCCCACTTTCATTCCGGTCTCTTCTTTGACCTTTCTAAGCCATGGGAGTCCGGCAACACCTACACCCTCAAAGCAGCCTGGCATAGTGCGCGGTTTCCAAATTCCGGCGCGGAATATCTTCACTCCGCCGGCTGCCAATTCCTTGGCTGTATCGAGCACTTGCTGCTCGCTTTCTGCCGAGCAAGGTCCGGCGATTATTATGGGCTCCTTCATTATGGAGACTTCGTCAAATAGGGGCTTGATATCTTGCATATTTTTAGTTTATTTTGCGTTTTTTCAAGTGATATCATGATTTCCCATGATTATCCATGTTTACCCATGATTATCCATGTATACCCATGATTATCCATGTATACCCATGATTATCCATGTATACCCATGATTATCCATGTTTACCCATGATTATTCATGATCTTTAATTAATCTTTTTTCGCTGAGCGGTAGATCCCGAGGATCCGAAAGTCGCTCGTGAGTGGTTTCACTGCGGCGAGGGCTTGTTCGCATCGCTCGCGGTCATCGAATGTCAGGT
>CAMWLX010000423.1 GCA_947175225.1 uncultured Porphyromonadaceae bacterium | reverse complement strand
AAAAATATGGTGGCTGACGCATCGAAAACGCCATTGCACTTCTTATTGGAATTTTTGGACTCTACACTTGCACATTAATTTTGCGTCTTATCCCATAGTCTCAGATTTTTTTTGTAACTTTGTATTTTAATCGCGTGCGCGCAGACAAAAGACCGTCCAATGTAAGTAAAACTTATATAAAAGGAACTTCCTTGTAGTCGTAAAAGGTTTGGTCGCCTGTCTGCCTACTTGGAAATTTCCTTGTTTATAATGGCTGATGTACTCTCAAAAGAACAGCGCAGCAAGTGTATGTCCCACATACGAAGCAAGGACACCAAACCCGAAGTTTTGGTGCGTCGCTTTTTGTTTGCTCACGGGTTTCGCTTCAGACTTCATCGAAAAGATCTTCCTGGTAAACCTGACATCGTTCTTTCGAAATACAAGACCGTTATATTTATTAACGGGTGCTTTTGGCACGGACATCAAGACTGTAAGTATTCAACTATTCCTGAGACAAATCGTGAATTTTGGAAAAATAAAATATCAGGTAATATTCAAAGAGATAAAGAGACCTATTCACGACTTGTCAAATTGGGATGGAATGTTATTGAGATATGGCAGTGCCAACTGAAACCTAAGACAAGAGACCATACGCTTCAAAATCTGATAACGGAACTTAAAAATGAGTAGAGATAGATTGACATTTACGCTTATGGATATGGGATATAAGAAAGCTGGTCCCGTTCAAATATATGATGAGCGTACTTGCTACAATGAGGTCAACGACAACGGAGACCCCATTGTTATTCCTTTTCCTGCGCAACTGGCTATAGTAACGCATGCGCTGATGCTTAAAGACTACCGACACGGTGATATATACCAAGCAAAGGCAGACCAGCTTATTGATGCATGGACAAACTCCACCCTTCCGGATAAACTTGATATTGATTGCTCTTTTGCTTGTGAGCCGCTAAGTCCTTTTCAACGTTCGCTTTTTGACGATCTAAACGATATTCCGTTTCCCGGTCCCAAAAATCCCAAGTTTACATTTATTGACCTTTTTGCCGGAATTGGTGGTTTCCGCATGGCTTTTCAAAATCTCGGCGGTCAATGCGTATTTTCTTCAGAATGGGATGCTCAGGCACAGAAAACATACTTTGCCAACTATGGGGAAGTTCCATTTGGTGATATTACGTCAGAACAAACAAAACAGTTTATTCCTGATAATTTTGACATACTATGTGCCGGTTTCCCATGTCAGGCATTTTCTCTTGCCGGTAAGCGACTCGGGTTTGAGGAAACCAGAGGTACATTATTTTTTGATGTTGCCGAAATTCTTCGCCGCAAACAGCCTAAGGCATTTTTCCTTGAAAATGTGAAAGGACTTGCAATTCACGATAAAGGCAAAACGCTCAAGACTATTCTTAATACTCTTGATGAAATCGGTTACACAGTTGTACCCCCGCAAATTGTTAATGCGATGTACTTTGGTGTGCCGCAGCATCGTGAAAGAATATATATTGTAGGGTTTAGAAAAGATCTTGGGATTAAGCCCGAAGACTTTTCTTATCCTGAACAAAAAGAAGTTACCAAGCACTTTATTGATATTCGAGAAAAAGACCCGGTTCCTTCCAAGTATTATCTATCGACAACCTATGTTGATACTCTTGTACGCCATAAAGCACGCCATGAGAGCAAAGGTAATGGCTTCGGGTATGCGATTGTGGGTGATAACGAGGTTGCAAATGCAATCGTAGTCGGAGGTATGGGGCGAGAGCGTAACATTGTAATTGACACGCGCCAAACCGACCTTACACCTACGACACGCATTAAAGGTGAATATAATAAAGATGGTTGGCGTCGTATGACACCACGTGAATGGGGAGCATTACAAGGCTACCCTGTCTATGATAACGGTGACGGTTCACCTGTTTTTCAAATCCCTGTTGCTGATGCATCCGCCTACAAACAGTTCGGTAATTCGGTAGCCGTTCCTGCCATTCAAGCGACAGCACAGCAGTTACTTAATGTTTTATCCGACAAAAAAGTTATTACCTTATGAGCGAATACAAAGAAATTAACGGTAATGTTGGCGAATGGAGCGAAATATACACCCTGCTTAAACTTCTTGGCGAGGGGAAAGTTTATGCCGGAGACCAGAATCTTGATAAAATCAAAAATTTGGTATATCCAATCATTATGATTATTCGCTCTGAGAAAGAGGGTGTATTTGACTATAAGGTAGTTAATGCTGATATAGTAATACAGACTTCAGAAGGCAAAGAACTTTTACGCCTCCCGGCATCAAAGTTCCTTAAAGAAGCAGAAGCTTTATTGAAGGCGATAAATGAGAAACCTGCCGGAGTTCGTTCATTTCCTGTAGCTCGCACTCAGGCATTCATGGATAAGATTTATTGTACTTCTCTAAAAGCGAGTTCTTCTGATAAAACCGATATACATATAGTCCTTCATGACCAACGCACCAAGATAAATAACGACATGGGGTTCAGTATCAAGTCGCAGTTAGGAGGCGACTCAACTTTGCTGAATGCCAGTGGCGCAACAAATTTTGTTTATCGTATCGAGGGATGTTGCTTCGACGATGACGAAATCATGAAGATTAACTCGATTGATACCCGCACAAAAATTATAGATCGAATTGGAGCCATTGAACGCAAAGGTGGTCGGCTTGTATTCGACAAAGTAGATAACGATACTTTCCGCCGTAATCTTGATATGATAGATCTCGGACTCGGTGCCACCATTGCGCAACTTCTTATTGAACAATTCAACACTGGTTCACGTATGTTTGATGAACTTACGGAAGCTCTTGCTCAATCCAATCCTCTCGGATTTGATGAGGCCGATGCAGTTGATGTTTATACTTTCAAATTGAAAAAACTTCTCACATCTGCTGCACTCGGTATGATGCCCTCAAAGAAATGGAGTGGTAAATACGATGCAAATGGAGGTTACCTCGTTGTTAAGAAAGATGGTGAAATCCTATGCTATCACTTCTACGATCAAAACCGCTTCGAAGACTTTTTGTTTAAAAACGCCTATCTTGAACGGGGTAAGACTCGCCGACATGGTTATGCATCACTATACCGGGCAGAAGACGGCAATGTGTATTTCAAACTCAATCTTCAAATTCGATTAAAATAAAGGAATTTTATCAACACACATTTTATGAATATGGGAGACGTCTCTTCTGCTATAATAACTTTTCTATCCAAATTTATTGAAAAAGATAATTGGATATTTTTAGCTGCGATTACTTTTGCTTGCGTCGCAGGTATTTATTGTTATTTTCTTCCAGAATATAAAGAAGTATGGTGGCTAATTTCTATTGGCGTTTTTTGTGCTTCCATTTTGGTATTGAATTTCCTTACTTATTTAATAGGGTGTTCAGTTAGACGTTCCTAAAAAGCGGCTAAAAAACACCGAATATTTTCTAAAAATCACGCTCTAAAATTTCTTGTTTTTAGTGGCAAAATAGCACAATGAAAATTTGGATAATTCACTGATTTTTAGCATCTTTGTAGTATAT
>CAMWLX010000422.1 GCA_947175225.1 uncultured Porphyromonadaceae bacterium | reverse complement strand
ATCTTTCCTCCCCCCGAGTCAACCAAAGTAGCGAGCACTCTCCGAGTGCGTCATTACCCATCGCCTGCAACTCAATATATGAAATCTCCTTTCCGCGAAGCATCGGCTTAAAGTTGATTCAGTCAACAAACATTATCTTCCCCTTATCCCTCGGTTTAGCCTCAGGAATTTCAGCCGGATATCCGAACCCAATAGCATATATCAGAGAATATCCTTCCGAGAACTTGAGTTGTTTCAGATATTCCGCCCCTTCTTCAGAATTAATGAATCGTACCGGTCCACCGAGACAACATGATCCAATCCCCATTGACCATGCTGCAAGGATCATGTTCTCGCCGAGCAAACCGCAGTTTACACCTGAGTAAGTATTGTCCGGGGCTCCAATGAAAACAACCGTAGGAGCATTACGAAACATATTCTTAAATCCCGGATCTTTTGCCGCATCAGGATTCTCTTTAATGTATAGCTCCGTTACTCCATTTATAAAATCAGGATTATCCACTATTCGGATCTCCCATTCCTGTTTATTCATCCCGTTTGGCGCATTGATGCCGCATTCTGCAATCAGCTCCATAGTATCGCGAGGAACGACGCGGTCCTCGTATGCTCTTACACTTCTACGGCTCATGATAGTTTCAACTACAGCATTCTGATTATCCACATTTTTATCTGTAGAATCATTATTACTGTGGGTGCAAGATGACATCAAAGTCAGCACTAAAGCAACCCCTGTCAGTCCAATATTTTTCATTTTCATAAATTTTAAAACTAATTTTCTCCCTCTTCCAATTGTATGGTTTGTCTCCCGCCACGTCGCTTGCGGCGTTTTACCCTCTAACCCCCAGCTCCGCCGCATACACCGCCCCTCCTCAACATACGTCAACGCTCTCATAACAACCTTAATATTCAATTATCCTTTCATCCCGGTACACAACCTGCTCACCATCCTCCCTCCCCTCAATCTGAAAGATCAGGCCCTCCGCCGCACTATTCCGTATCTCAACCTTCCTCGCCATATCCATCTACAAAGATAACGAGTTTCAGCGAATTATCCAAATATTTCGCATTTCGAAACTCCTATTAATCGGGCTCAACTGCAATTTTTATAACCCCATTTTCTCTCGAAGCAAAAAGATCGTATGCTTCCAGAATATGGCTGAGAGGGTAGCGGTGCGTAATCAGATGTGTTGTATCAATCTTACCCTCAGTTATCAACTTCATAATCTCATCGCAGTCGCATGCATCAACTCCTCCTGTCTTGAAAGTAAGATTCTTTCCATACATCCAAGGCAACGGAAGCACCTGATCCTTCTCATATAGTGCGACTATAGTGACTATCGCATTTGGCCGTGCGCATTTCCAAGCAAGTTGGAAAGTATCCTTCCCTCCAGCCGCTTCAATCACACGGTCTGCTCGACGGTCCTCAGTAAGTTCATCAAGAACCTCCTCACATTCCCAAGGCTCAACAACAAAGACCTCAGGATAATGCTCCATCACAAACTCCCGCCTCTTCTCATTCTCCTCACATACCACAATCTTATACGGATTGTAAAGTTGAATGCATTCCAAAGTGCACAAACCGGTAGGACCGGCTCCAATGATCAGAACAGTATCTTCTTCTGAGATCTCAGAAATCTTAGCAGCCCAATATCCCGTAGCCAGAATGTCACCGACAAAGAGAGCCTGTTCATCACTGACACAATCAGGTAT
Source organism: uncultured Porphyromonadaceae bacterium (assembly GCA_947175225.1). GTDB lineage: Bacteria > Bacteroidota > Bacteroidia > Bacteroidales > Muribaculaceae > Lepagella. The sequence continues at coordinate 1,823 of CAMWLX010000422.1, read as the reverse complement.
CAAAGTAAGCCCATTATCAGCATAAGGTACACGAACATACTCTGCTTGTCCTCCATCGATACGGCATCCAAGCATCCACCCTCCGGACTCACAGTTATTGACAAATCCCCGTTTACAAAAGAAACACTCCCCGCAGAACGTCTCCACATTCACAGCCACTCGGTCGCCTGGTTTTATCTTCTTCACATCCTCGCCGACCGACTCAACGATACCTACCATCTCATGGCCGACGGTTATACCCGGCACAGCCTTTGGTACACTTCCATGCTTGATATGCAAGTCGCTCGTACAGATGCTGCTTAGAGTCACTTTTATTATGGCATCTTTGGGATGTAAGATGACCGGCTTGGGTTTTTCAGTCAGTTTGAATATTCCTTTTTGTATGTATGTTAGGGATTGCATAGATAAGAGAATGTTATAGAAATATTACTTGAAGAGCAGTTTCATAGATGGTCTTAAGTTGATTAAGGGGAATAGGTGTCTCTCCATAATAAAGTAATCTGATATTTCCTTTATGAACAATTGCTTCATGTTCTCCAAGTGCATGATAGTCTCCTAAATCAAATGTGACTCTTGGAAAACCATCTTTCTTACTAAGGGAGAGATTTATGGCAATAACATCGTAGTAGCCTGATATAGTTCCCGATATCATAGGAACAAAGAACTTAATATCTTGAATATTGCCAGACGGTAATGCCCTTGAACGATATGATTTAACATCCTTATTTTTATATAAATCTCTTTCAGTAGCTGGTACGTATCCTACAAAAGCTAATCCTTCTCCATTGGGGCTTTTAACAGAGCCCACTTTCTGTTTCTCAGTCTCAAGTTTTATTTCAGGATTTTCACCTAATTGGCATTCAACTACATAGAAGTCTTTCCTTAGATCATCAATCAAATTTCTGTTCTCTTTCGAATATGTCCGATCGAGTGCGAGAGAAAAAATCTCATTTTGGTCATAAGGCCTATAAGTCTTTCCTAATGTATTTTGAAAATGTTCTTTGAAGTATTTGAAGGCATCTACATCTGGATGGGCACACATAGCATAAAAATTAAACTTCTCTTTTAATAAAGATTTTATAGCACATCTAAAAGTTTCCCTAACTTTATTACGCCATGCCGATTTTGCACTCGCATTATTCCTTGCATATAGCGATACCACGAACAGGAAATTAACATCATAATGCGATAGTAGCAGAGTATCTCGGTCATATAGCCTGTTTTTAAACTGTCGACATATAGGAGGCTGTAGAGAATGGGGACGCGTTATATCTGCATAAGTTAGATCTGATGTATGGTCTTCCTTCTGAGGAATAAAAGCAGATATAAAGAAGTTAGGGATTATGTTATATCCTTCTGTAACTTCATCTCGTAACTGAATTTTTCCGAATCTTCCAAGATCTTTACGTCGTGCTTCTAACTGTTCTTCAGTCATTCCCTCTTCTGTGGGTAAGAAAAGATTGAGATTCCATTGGATGACGTTTCTTGCATAAGTATACTGTTTATAAACAGCAGCTCCTATTGGATTACTTCCAATTTTATAATATTTTGAGTCTCCGATATAGTAAATGTCGTCATCTGTCTTATTGTCAACGATTAGCCCATCGTATGTGTAGAAATGATCTACCAATTTACCATCAGCCTGTTCTTTTAGTCCGTCGGGAATATCATGGTCACCAATCAGCTCATCAATGATAGCTTCAAATACGATAAAGAAGCTTTTGACCAAAAGGTATTCGCTTTGTGAAGAATTCATGCGGATTTTATATGTCTTGTCAAAGAAAGCATAACATAAATCCCACAGTTTAATAGCAGTATCAGAG
>CAMWLX010000421.1 GCA_947175225.1 uncultured Porphyromonadaceae bacterium | reverse complement strand
AGAAAGAAATTAGTTTCATGATGTTAGGTTAGTAAAATGTATTATGGAAAGCACTAAGCGGCAGTCGTCTGTGAAGATGGTTGCCGTTGTTCTTATCAGCCAATTTCTTTAGATTATATGGATAATAATGTTCTCCTAAAGACTAACAAAGGCTGTGGAAGTGGTCGAGATCCATATTTATATATTTTATCGAGAGTGGAGGAATTCACATGAGAGTTTCCGTCCGCATCGCGATAGAAAGAATACGCGTTTCCGCCAGTCATATATACTGCATCTACAAATCCATATTCACGCAGGGCATCGGCAAAATCATACATTGACTCCTTGTTTCTTGTGACTATGTAATATAGGTTGCCTTCAACTGTAGATGCTATTGCCGCTCTTTCTACCTTTCCACGTAGGATAAAGTCTCGTGGCAGTTCACCATCAACGAGAAGCACCATCTGCCTGAAGAAATCACCGTTATTTTCCCTCGCCCATATCTCCACATCATTATCGGAAGATATGCCTATGACAGTTCTTCCTGATGGAGAGACCGCTACATATCCATCTCTGGAATCCGTCACCTTGTTGTCAGATCCGACACCATCTACCACTAAAGGACCGAGCGACCTTCCGTCGGGATGATAGTCTGCGGACCGCATAAACATAACAAGCGTTCGGTCAGCGGTGTCAGGGAACTCCCGCTCAAGAGAAGCATAAAGTCCGTCAAGCGGATACATATCCATTATGACGCCCAAAAGGCTGTCAGTCTTCGGGAAAGTTCCCTTCGATGCAGGAGAATATGGGATAGAAAGAGCTGAAATATTATCCGCATTCACGTTTCTGCCGGAATCCGCACCGGCGGACGATCTTATATGAAAATACCAAAACAATACTGGCAGTCCCAACAGACACGCGACGACTATTACAATGACCCAGAACTTCTTATCTTTTTTTTCAGTGATGAGCATTCTTTGTCCATTGCCAAACGATGATTCACCTGAATCTTTCTCTATGGAAATTTCCGGCACCTCTATAGGACGAGAATCCGCTACGGGATCATCGTCTACATCTATTATTCTCTCGTTATCGTTCTTCATACTCGCTCATTTCTTGCTTAAGTTCCTTTAGAGTGTCGCGTCCAAGCTTTGATATTCGTAGAGAGGGGACTTTATCAGCTATAGTATGCCCGCCAAACTTTATAATTTTATCGGTGACATTTATCACCCTAATATGGCGCATGTTGACTATCACGCTTCTTCCGACACGATAGAAACTGCTATTTTCAAGGCGTTTGAAATAGTCTTCGAAATAGTGAAGCTGGAATGTCATCTTATGTGTGGAGCCATTGGCAAGCATTATGTCGCAGTAATTGCCGTCGGCAAGGATATAGACGATCTCGTCGGTCGATATTCTTACCAGTTCATTTGATGTCACAATCTTCAGCCATTCCATAGTAAATAGTTTTCTACTCTAAGACAACGTGATGACTGATACGTTTATTATCATCCGCAGGCGCCGGAACTTGCTTTCTTTTAAGAAAGCTGAAGAATGACAGATTCTCGCAAATGCGCCCAATTCGGTTGAACCCCACAAGGCGACAGATGCTGGAAGTCACACTGCCATATTTGCGGTAAAGGAAATTGAATAGCAGATAACCGACTTTCTGATGCTTTGGCATCCTGCGCAGTATGCCTTTAAAGGAATAGAGTTCATCGTAGATCCATAGGTATCCTTCCATCAATTGCTCGGCTGTCATTCTCGCAGGAGTGAAGACTACATTGGAAGTTGTATAAAGCCGCTGATCATAATCGGTGATAAGCCCCTTCTCCTCCATACGTCGATACTGTGCCGTCCCCGGATACGGAGTCAGTATGTGGGAGGTTACGGTCTCTATTTTCTGCTTCATGATCCACTCTGCAGTACGGCGGAATGTAGTAGGGTCGTCATCGTCAAGTCCAAATACAAAACTTGCGTTGATCATTATTCCGCGACGGTGAATCTCCGAAATCAAGTACTCATAGCGCCATCTTACGTTCTGCCCTTTGTTGGCTTCTGCTATAGATTTAGGATTTATACTCTCGAATCCTATGAAAAGGCCCTGACATCCACTTTCCTTCATAAGATCGAGCATACCGGGAATCTCGACAACGTTGGCAGAGACTGCGGCATTCCATTTTATCCCCATAGGCTTTAGACGCTTCAGGAATTCTCGTGTCCAACCGGGATTCCCTATAAAGTTATCATCGATAAACATTATATGTTTTCTGCCAAGAACCCGGATATCGGCAAGCACATCATCTATTGGACGATTGAAGAATGAATGCCTAATGTTTGCAGAACTATTATAGCAAAAATCACATTTGAAAGGACAGCCGCGACTTGTACTTACAACGTTTACAAAGAGATACTTGCTACCGTCTATAAGGTCATATGCCGGCGACAGCGACTGCTCCGGAGCAAGACGAATGCAAGAATACTCCTGTTTCATAGATCCGCACTTAAGATCATTTATGATATGGGGCCAAGTACCTTCTGCAAAACCGATACACAAGACATCGAACAGTCCTCGTGCGGACTCGGGACAACATGTAATCTGAATACCTCCTGCCACGACAGGAATCCCCCTGTCTCGATATTCCGCTGCGATCTCTGCAGCGCGTGGCAAAGTGTCGACAGTCACGGTAATACCTACTATATCGGTAGGCTGGTTGAAATCAATGCTGTCGTCTACATTCTCGTTAAGGATGGTTATATCATTGCCATCACGAATAGTCTGGGCTACAGTCAATAGACCGAGCGAGGGCGACATGCGGGTCTTGAGCTCCGTATCCATCGGACGCATATTCATCAAAGGCTGAATCAATGTGACTTTCATAATATATATTTTTTCGAATAATAATCAAATCCATCCTATACCCCGGAACGGATCATAGATAAAGATTCACCATCTGCTTGAAAAGCGAGCAAGCTTTCGACACAGGCATACGATAAAGCAACGTGCCCTTTGCTGATGAAGCCAGCGAGAAAGTTGTACTCTCGAGATTGAGCAGATCATCTACGGTATAGCCTTTCATGTTGCTTTCGCTGAGCACCTCTACATATCCACCTTCTTTTTTATAGAAGATTGTTACCGAACGACCGTCCTTAAGTGTAGCTGTCTGCTTCACCACAAGGTTGACGGGCATTTTCTCGATGAGCGAGATGCCGGTTTTCTCAGTTCCGGCGGGAGTGGAGGCGGTTGATGCAGAAGAGATGAAAGATGTGACAGCAAGGAGAGTTGCCACGAAAAGAATCTTGATTTTTTTCATAATAAAACTTTTTTGGTTTATAACTGAGTTTGCCTAAATTACACTGGAACATCACACTTAGTTCCGCAATTTGCCGGGCATTGTATGAACCGAGCCTTTGAATGTATGAAGCCGTAAAATCAAATCACAAGGATGCTTTACAGTAGGTCAGGATACATTCGAAGCAATCAGGTCGCTTACGCAGCATTCTTCCAAACCAGTATTATTATACGCTTATAATTAACATTACTCTTGTATGAAAAGAGTTACAATTCTTATT
>CAMWLX010000420.1 GCA_947175225.1 uncultured Porphyromonadaceae bacterium | reverse complement strand
AAATACAGTAATATAATGGTTGTGTGTGATAGTTTTTTTACAAAAAATGAAACTTTTAGCACGTCATTTGTTTATATTTCAGACGAGGGCGAAAGACTAAGGCTCACAAGAAAGAACCGCGGTTGAAAGCTCTCAGATAGAAATAACGAAATTATTAACAAAATAAAAAAGAAAGAATAAATATCATGGGAAAGATTATTGGTATTGACCTTGGCACCACAAATAGTTGTGTTGCCGTACTTGAAGGTAAAGATCCTGTTGTAATACCTAACGCCGAAGGCCGTAACACCACTCCATCAGTAGTGGCATTTGTTGACGGTGGCGAAAGAAAAGTTGGTGATCCTGCAAAGCGTCAGGCTGTCACCAATCCTACAAGAACTATCTACTCTATTAAGAGATTCATGGGAGAGAAGTGCTCTCAGGTAGAAGACGAAATCAAGCGTGTACCTTATAAGGTAGTTTGCCAGAATGATATGCCGAAGGTAGATATCGATGGCCGTGACTACACTCCGCAGGAGATTTCAGCAATGATTCTCCAGAAGATGAAGAAGACAGCTGAAGATTTTCTCGGTCAGGAAGTGACAGAGGCAGTCATCACAGTTCCTGCTTACTTCGACGACTCTCAGCGTCAGGCTACTAAGGAAGCCGGTGAAATTGCAGGTCTGAAAGTTCGTCGTATTGTCAACGAACCTACTGCAGCAGCACTTGCTTATGGTCTTGATAAAAGCCAGACAGAGCAGAAGATAGCAGTGTTCGACCTCGGTGGCGGTACGTTTGATATCTCTATCCTTGAACTTGGCGACGGCGTATTTGAAGTGAAGGCTACTAATGGTGATACCCACCTTGGTGGTGATGACTTCGACCACGTTATCATCGACTGGCTCGCTGATGAATTCAAGAAAGATGAGGGTGTAGATCTCCGTCAAGACCCGATGGCTATGCAGCGTCTGAAAGAGGCTGCTGAGAAGGCTAAGATTGAACTTTCAAGCTCAACTTCTACTGAAATCAACCTTCCTTATATTACAGCTACAGCTTCCGGTCCGAAGCACCTTGTAAAGACTCTTACTCGTGCTAAATTCGAACAGCTTGCTGAAAAGCTTATCGATGCAGTTGCAGCTCCTTGCGTACAGGCTCTTAAGGATGCAGGTCTCTCTGCAAGCGAAATCAATGAAGTGATCCTCGTAGGTGGTTCAACTCGTATTCCTGCTATCCAAGATAAGGTAAAACAAATCTTTGGTAAGGAACCTAACAAGTCAGTTAACCCTGATGAGGTTGTAGCAATCGGTGCAGCTATCCAGGGTGGTGTGCTTAGCGGTGATGTTAAGGATGTGCTTCTTCTTGATGTCGTTCCATTGTCAATCGGTATCGAGACTATGGGTGGCGTGATGACTAAGCTTATTGATGCTAACACTACAATCCCGACACGTAAGAGCGAGACATTCTCAACTGCAGCTGACAATCAGCCGGAAGTAACAATCCGTGTTCTTCAGGGTGAACGTCCTATGGCAGCCGACAATAAGCTCCTTGGTGAGTTCAACCTTGGCGGTATCGCTCCGGCTCCACGTGGTGTGCCGCAGATCGAAGTTACATTCGAGGTTGACGCTAACGGTATCCTTAACGTAACTGCAAAGGATAAGGCTACAGGTAAGGAACAGTCAATCCGTATCGAGGCTTCTTCCGGTCTTACTGAAGCTGAAATCAACCGTATGCGTGATGAGGCTAAGGCTAACGAAGCAGCCGACAAGAAGGCTAAGGAACGTGTCGACAAGCTCAACCATGCTGACTCTATGATCTTCCAGACAGAGAAGCAGCTTAAGGAACTTGGCGATAAGATTCCGGCAGACAAGCTCGCTCCGGTTAATGCAGCTCTTGATCGTCTGAAAGAGGTTCACAAACAGCAGCTTGTAGAAGACATCGATTCAGCTGAAAAGGCTCTTAGCGATGCACTTCAGGCAGCGGCACAGGACATCTACGCAGCACAGCAGCAAGCTGGCGCAGCAGGTGCAGGTGCACAGCAGCAGGCTCCTAACCCCGATGAAAAAGACGTAACAGACGTTGACTTCGAGGAAGTGAAATAAAAAGACAAGACAGTAGGTATACCTACCCGTAACTTTTATGTCTGGCGGTATGCAATCAATCGGTTGCATGCCGCTTCTTTTATCTATAGATGTTATACTGTTTATCCTAATTTGATAAACTTGAACAAAATGAACGATTGTATATTCAAATATATTTATTAACTTTGCATTTAGAAATTAATCATTTCACAGATATGGAAAAAGATATGATATTCTTCTTGGCAAATGGCAAGGGATTGACATCAACTTCAGCTAACCATGTGGCAAACATGGCAAAGGAGATGATCCGAAGTCTTACAGCTGAGTTGGAGGAACTCCAATTCTATTCTACAGACGTTGCTCTGATCGGAGAATCAAAGACCAATCGTCTTGTAAACGGTGCGAACGATGATTCTGTGACAGCCGTCATTGATAAATTGTTCCGTATTGCCAAGGCAAAGTCGCTTATTGCATGGCTTAGAGAAGGTATTAAGGCGAAAGAGGCTCTTATAGAAGAGATTCAAGATCTCACTCTTGAGGATTATGCAAAAAAAGAAGGTATAGAACTCAAAAAGGAGCCTAAGCCTGAGGTTGCAATGACAGATGACGATTATATTGCCACTCTTTCCCTTAAGGAGCGCTGTCGTTACTATGAGATAGAGACTTTGGCATCCACACTTGGGAAAGAGATACATCCTGGCGGATCGTTTGCCGAGGCTCGTGATAGCTTTCTCAAGAAACTTGATCGTCCGCATTCGGTCAGCGGGGAGGGTCGCGATACCTTAATATATACATACACCTCTTCTGTCCACACGAAGACTGTTGAGGATGTTTTTTTCAAGCTTCAGAAATTATACCGGGAAGCTCAATCCGACGTGAATACCTGTAAGCACGAATGCCATAAGGTCGTAGCGGAGATCAACATCGCTAAAAATGCTGAATATGTGGCAAAGCTGGCGGAATGGACAGATGGCCGAAAGCTACTCGAAAGCAGAAGAATTGAGTATATCAATCGAATGGTAAAGGAACTTGGAGAGATGAGGATTGTTATTCCGGAATCGCTTCAATCGATATATGAAGAGGTTTCACGCCTTGGAAAGACAAAAGACGTGTAGGTTTAGCGAGGGTATCCCGATTAGGGTGTCCGGACTTTAAGGAGGAGGGGGATTGTCGCATTCAGAGAAAATAGGACAATGATATTAACATTGACGTAAAGCCATATTTGAAGTGAAGTTCATTCCAAATATGACTTTAAGAGATACTTGACTTGGACTCATCCTTGGATGAGTCAGCGCCGGGAGATCCAGTTTTTTATACTCCGAAGATTGGTCGGAAGGCCATGAGGTTGATTTCGCTTTAGTGGACTCCCGGGTTTTCGCTTTTGCTCTTGTTTTCGCTTTCATAGACACTCCCCACCCTCCGCCTTATTTTGTTATGACTCCATTGATTATTCAATTAAGGAAAATAATATATATAGAAATGTCGCAGAGTACATGTT
>CAMWLX010000419.1 GCA_947175225.1 uncultured Porphyromonadaceae bacterium | reverse complement strand
ACCATCGCCGGCTACAGCAAGGATACCGGGCTGTACGAACTCCGGTTCCCGAACATGGAGGTTGAGAAGGGATTCTATCAGCAGCTGCTGAATGTCTACGTCCCCGACACGACCGATCCCTTCAGTCCCTTTGACTTCACACTCTTCAAGACCGACCTTGCCGAAGGGCGTCCCGAGGACTTCATGAAGCGGCTCTCCACGATGCTGAAGGCATTACCATACGAAGATCACAAGGAGTCGACCTACCGCGCAGTCACTTTCCTCATATCGATTCTTTCCGGGGTTCCCGCGCTTGCCGAGTACCACAGCTACCGCGGACGCTCCGACCTGGAAGTATTCGCCGGCCAGAACATCTACATCTTTGAGTTCAAATACAATAAGAGCCTTAAGGAGGCAATGGACCAGATCCGGCAACGCGACTATGCAGGCCGATACACGATAGATACCCGGAAGGTATATCTAATTGGAGCAAACTTCATCGAGGATACGGACACCCGCAGACTCGAATACGAGATAGAAGCACTTAAATGATTAAACTTAGATAAAATCAGATAAGGGGACATATTTTTATGTCCCCTTATCTGATTTTTGTATTATATTTTGAGTCAATCAATATGTCATCTTGGGTTCGAGTTCTTTGGCTTGCTCAATCATCTTGGCGACTTCGCTTTCTGCCGGGACACGGTTGCATAGATGCTTTTCTTCGTTGACCTCAACGAGTTTAGCGTGGAGGTTGGCGGGAACACGGTGACGTAGTTCCTTTACAGTGTCGACACCTGCGGCTTCAAGGAGTTCAGCAAACTGACCGGCTACACCTTTGATACGGAAAAGGTCGGCATGATTAGCCCATTTGAGGATCAGTTTTTCAGAAATGCCGGTTTCTTCAGCCAACTTTTCGCGACCCTTCTTTGAAGCTGCTTTTTCGAGCAGATCTTCAGTAGTTTTACTTCTGCAGCAATGAGCTTGTCGGCATAAACTTCGCCGATGCCTTCGATTTCGATGATTTTATACATGGTAATTCAATTAAAAGGTTTTCTTATAACATATATACAAATAACATTGATAAAAGTTGAATATCTTTAAATTTTTTAGACAAAAGCACATAAGAACATGATTTTTTAGACAAAAGCACATAAGGACATATTTATGTGCTTTTGTGCTTTTGTCTTGATTTATGTGCTTTTGTGCTTTTGTCTTAATATATGTGCTTTTGTCTTATGATCAGAGTTTGGAGAGGAAGCGTTCGCGGTCTACGATGTAGCGGATGTGATGGCCCTCCCCTATTTTTTTGCCGTTGGCAAGGGCCTTAATATCGAAGTGTAAAGCTTTGCCTTCTATCTTGACCAACACTGCTTCGGCTTCAATTTCATCTCCCATGCCAGTTGGAGCGAGATGGGAGCATTCCATGAAACCGCCTACAGTCGTTTCATTCTCTACCAAATGTGGAGCCACGGCAAGCATAGCTGCATTTTCCATGAGGGCTATCATGGCCGGAGTCGCAAGGACGGGAAGGTCGCCGCTGCCAATTGCTTTGGCTGTAAGATGCTGCACTACTATGGATGTGCTTTTATAACTTAAACCCACTTTTAAATCTGTATTCATAATGTATAATTTTTCTTAGTTCGACCCCTCCGGGGTCGCTGCAGTATCATTGAATACACCGAGCGATAGCGCTCAGGGTTAAACAATATAATCAGCCCTCCGGGCTTAATTACTTCACGAGAGTGCTTAAGATGTTGAAGAAGGCAGGGTCTTCACCGACTGTGACGTTGGCTACACGACCTTCCGGATCAATTATGAATTTTGTGGGGAATCCTTGGATTCCATACCTATTGGTGAGGTCTGACCCTTTAGGATTGTAGACCTGAAGCCATGGAAGCTCATGTTTTGCAACTGAGGCTTTCCATACTTCTTCTGTGTCGCCGCAATCAATACCAAGCACTTCTACTTTGCCATCATACTGCTTGTAGGCTTCCTTCAATGCAGGGAAACCTTTGATGCACCATGGACACCATGAACCCCAGAAATCGAGTATCACCCATTTTCCTTTCAGATCTGAAAGAGATAACGGTTTGCCGTTGATATCCTGAAGGGTAAAGTCAGGAGCAGCAACTCGGTCAGCTACGGCAATCACTTGCTCAGGCTGTGAGTTGCCTGTGCTATTCTGAGCTTTTGCTCCGCATGCAGTGATTGCGAGGAGCATGAGGGGGAGAATGTATTTTTTCATTTTTGATTAAGAATTATTAAATTATAGATAATGACATTAAAGACCTTAAGGTCCTTAAAGTCCTTAAGGTCTTTACTACATAAACGCCAAAAATGCCCTATTAGTTGAGGACACCGAGTTTCTTGCCGACTTTTATGAAGGCGGCGATGGCGCGGTCGAGGTGTTCCTGTTCGTGAGCGGCGGAGAGCTGGACGCGGATACGTGCTTGACCCTTCGGGACTACCGGATAGTAGAAACCTGTCACGAAGATACCCTCTTTCTGCATTTCTGCGGCAAATTCCTGTGAAAGTTTTGCATCATACAGCATCACGGCACAGATGGCAGACTGAGTCGGTTTGATGTCGAAACCAGCCTCAATCATCTTATCGCGGAAATAGTTGACGTTCTTTTTCAGCTTAGCATTCAGTTCGTTTGACTCCTTGAGCATCTTAAACATTTCGAGACTTGCGCCAACGATACTTGGAGCTACAGAATTGGAGAAGAGATAGGGACGGCTACGCTGACGAAGCATATCAATCACTTCTTTTGGACCGGTAGTGAAACCACCCATCGCGCCACCGAATGCCTTGCCAAGAGTGCCGGTGAAGATGTCGATCTTGCCATAGCAATCAAATTGCTCAGCCACTCCATGACCTGTAGGACCTACAACGCCTGCAGAGTGAGATTCATCCACCATCACAAGTGCATTGTATTTTTCAGCAAGCTCGCAGATTTTATCCATTGGAGCCACATTACCGTCCATAGAGAAGACTCCATCAGTAGCGATAATCTTGTAGCGGCAACCCTGTTCGTCAGCTTCTTTCAGGCAGCGTTCGAGATCTGCCATGTCAGCGTTTGCATAGCGGAAACGTTTTGCCTTGCAAAGACGAACGCCGTCGATTATGGATGCATGGTTGAGGGAGTCAGAAATTATAGCGTCTTCTTCAGTGAAGAGTGGCTCGAAGAGACCACCATTGGCATCAAAGCATGCTGCATAGAGGATAGTATCTTCAGTCTTGAAGTAATCTGAGATAGCTTTCTCGAGTTCCTTGTGGAGGTCTTGAGTGCCGCAGATGAAGCGGACGGAACTCATACCATAACCACGGTTGTCCATAGCCTTCTTGGCAGCCTCCACGAGACGTGAGTTGTCGGCAAGGCCAAGATAATTGTTGGCGCAGAAGTTGAGGACATCGCCGTCAGTGCCTTCTACCTTGATATCAGCACTCTGGGGAGTGACGATGATGCGTTCGTTTTTGTAAAGTCCGGCTTCCTTTATGGAGTCGAGTTCTTTGGAGAGATGCTTTTGGAAGTTTGTGTACATTTGAGTCTTCAATTTAATTAGTCTTAAGTC
>CAMWLX010000418.1 GCA_947175225.1 uncultured Porphyromonadaceae bacterium | reverse complement strand
ACTATTGTTACATCTGCATCAAGGGTTTCCTCCGACTCTCAAATAAGGGTTGGATTCATATTAGTGATAGAATCCTAACCAAATAACCCTATAACATATTATTTAAGGGTAATTTTAGATGTATCATTATAGACTATTGGTAAAGCACGATAGATTGGAGTCTTTTGAGGAGTAAGGTAAATCACTTTGAATTTTGGAAAGCTATTCACCAATCGAAGAGCATCGTTGTTGATAGCCTCATTCTTTGCCGCTTTAATTATTGACGCATCAGAAACCGAGCCATCTGGCTTGATGAAGAATCTTACAACGACTCTTTCTTTTGCTCCATCAGGAATCACCTGGTTTTCTTGTATATACTTTATCATATCCATATCGTTGCCTTTCCCATCATTAAATAAGACGACAGGGTCGGTATTGATAAAATAATCCAGTTTAGTATTTTTGATTGAATCTGCTATTTCGGTGGGGTATTCAACAAATACAGCGCGATTTCCGTAATCATCATCCTTAACTTTCAAATCAATGATTTTATCATAAGGAATGTCATCAAGATTGTATTTCCCAAACCACGGATACCATTCGCCATTTACATAGATAAAGGGTCCAGGACCATTTTCATAATATAGCCATTGCGGATCCATAGTTGGTTTTATTCGTTCAATGGGATTTCCGATTAATACTGTATTAATCGTGTCAAGGGCTATTGTTGGAACAGCAGTTAAATCGGATGCTGAAATCCTTTTTTGCTTGAAACCTATATAGCTAATATGAATGGTGTCTGTATTTAGTACCTTGAGAGTGAAATACCCTGTGCTGTCACTAAAAGTACCTTTTGAATCTCCATTAATCAATGCTAAAGCTCCATTCAAAGGATGGCGCGTAATAGAATCTATTACAGTTCCTGAAATGAGGATGCTGTCATTGGCTTCTTTATTTTTGCATGGCAAAGAGTTGATTTTTAATGTATGGCAAGCAGAAAACGAAGTTATTAGCGAAAATATTGCGATGAAAAATACATAGCGAAATTTGACGTTCGATTTTTGAATAGCCTTTGATGTCAAATGAATTCTCATTATTCGTGTCATAATCAAGTTGGTTAAGATGACTAACTACAATTTACAACAAAACCAACTGTTTTGCTTTTCCCAGAAAGTATAGGCATTACCTTAGCTCAATATCCCATTTATTAAAAATGGAGAGTTAAAACAAATAACCAAGCGAGAGTCCTATAGATTGATGGTACTGAATTCCAGGGCCAATTCTATGAAATGAAAAGGGATCGTTTATTCTTTGGACATCAAGCCCCTGATAAATTTTTGTCAAACCATGTTGAAGATTGAGTCCTACCTGATAATGCTTGTACAAAAGACATTTTGCTCCAACGCACAGTCCAAAATCCGATCGTTTTGCAATTGCAGTCTCTAAAAATGGAAGAAGCATCTGAGAAACATTGCCATTGTCATCCATCGTTAATTTTGATTTACCACTCATACAATAAGCGTAATAAATACCTCCAGCTACTTTTATTGTATATGCTGATCCAATATAACCTTTGTAGCCCACCAAAAAAGGAATGTTGATATAGTTAGCTTTAACATCTAAGGACGCTTTTTCATATAAAGTTAACATATCCCCTTCGGGACTATATTTTGTGATTTCAATCAATGACTGGTTGTATCTATTACGTAAGGAATATGACAATCCCGGAGAAAGATATAGTTTATTGCCAAGGGGTATTTCCAGATTAACACCGGCTCCCCATGATAGTCTATTGGAGAATTGAGGCATAACTTCAATTCCTACATTCACCTTAGCATTAAGTATATATGATGTAAGTGAAAAAATAGCTAATAAATAAATCTTTATATTTCTCATCTTGAAATCGGAAATTACTACACTAATAAATACGAGTTGTACACTCTTTTATTGTTTATGATACTTTGACAATCTTCTACAATAGTATAGGGTTCATTATAACAACTCACTATACTTGTGTCCCAATTATTACGTCATACCATACCCTTTTACCGCAAGATGTGTTTTTGTCAGACCGATGTAAACCTTGGTTCATCTTTATTGCAATCTGAAATGAATATCAAGGCAATAAACAAAACAAAAAATGTTCGCTTCTTCATGTATTTTTCCTTTTTTATTTCCCACATAAGGGTCAATAGGGAAGGATTGTTAAATTTTTGTCAAGGTCATCACATGCTCTGCTGGAAGAAATGCCCGTAGCTTGATCTTGTTTCTTGTCCGTTCCATTACAGTCCAGTAACCCGTGATAGCACCGTCGAATGTGACGGTATTACCATTGATCTTATAGGTAAAGCTTCCGTCTCCATAACTATTGCCATCGTCATCAACGAAGATATATTTACCTTTTGAGTATGTCTGGAATTCGGCGATAAATAAAACAGATGCGGTTTCTTCGCCATCCTCTATACAGACATCAAGACCTCTCCAGGTGGTATGTAAGAGTTCTTCACGGCCGATAGCGTTTTCAATATTGTCATCGTGGCTGCACGACAACAACAGTACACTTACGAGAATCAATAGCCCAACAAGGGATACGATTGACAGGATAATTTTTTCTTTCATGTTTTCATCAGGAAAATTAGATTTCCGGTTGCAAAGTTAGCTAGAATCAGGCTTTGGATGTAATATTTAGGTGCGGAAAAAGTGCGGAAATAGGGCTCCCGCACTTTTCCCGCACTTTCTTTGTTTTGTAACAATCTTACAATAAGCGTATTATACCGTCGATGACCTTGCTTCCGAGTTTTTCCTCAAACACCCGGTAGCAAAGTGTCTCACGGCGATATGATATGGTCCCTTTCGTCCTTCCGAGCAGTGAGATCAGTTGGGTCGGTGTCACACCGCACTTGATGAGTAGGGCCAGCCTGTAATCCTGTACCGACAGTTTCCCTCCTGTCAGGAGATGCAGGTTGCTTTTGAAGTTCGGCGAGCTTTCAGTGACTGCGCTCTCTAATTTTTTCCACAAGGTAGACTGTGCGGGTATCACCTTTTCTTCGGAAATAAAAGCCTGCAACGAAAGATATGCCTCCGACTGAAGAATACCGGTGGAGACTCCGGAATATTTCTTTCCGCTGTTATAGATCGAGAGCAGTTCATTCCGCAGGCGTATACGCAGGTTTTCCGTAGTGTCTTCCGAGGTTGTCGACAACGGTTCCTGAGGATCTTCCTTACCAGCCTCGACGATATTATTCCTTTCTAACAACTCCTTTTTAAGCCGCTCCACGTCATTAAGTGCTTCATACAGCAAAAGCCGCTGCTTTCTTCTCATAAAGTTTATCCATAACAGCACAAACGCCAAGATGACCACCACCAATATGATTCCAAACAGCCAAAGGAGTATCTCGTTCCGTTGACTTATAGCTTTGAGTTTTTCTTTCTCATGCAATTGATAGTTATAAAAGGCTTGCTGGTTAATGGTCAGCTGTGACTCGTTCTCATTGTAGTATCGCTCAAGTATATCCCTGTATTCCGCGGCATATTGGTATAAGGAATCCACAGGCAGCAACCGGGCCAGCTGCGGAGACAGGAG
>CAMWLX010000417.1 GCA_947175225.1 uncultured Porphyromonadaceae bacterium | reverse complement strand
AAGAAAAATAAAACCCGAATTACCTCTGATTAAAGTTTCGATAATGTGCCATGAATGCAAAAAATCCCTCTGATTCGGAAGAACCAGAGGGATTTTTGTGCGCACGAAGGGACTCGAACCCCCACGTCGTTAGACACTAGATCCTAAGTCTAGCGCGGCTACCAATTACGCCACAAGCGCTTTTCTGAATGCAAAATTAATAAAAATTTTTGACTCTCCAAAATTTTCCCTTAATTTTCTTGCATTTTTTATTGTCCCTGAAAATATTCTGATTGCAAATAGTTGCAAATCTCTACTGTCTTAGTCAAATCCTTATGCAGATTGCGCAGGCATTTCTCGCCATAAAGCCATAGGGGTACCGAGATAGGCAATATCGGAAGCACTGCATATCCCAGCCATCGGCGAGGAGTTGGAGCATACACCCAAAGCACCCTGATAATCGGAATCTCCGATAATTTCATGACCACTCTGGGATTTCTACAGTCTGAGAGATAGTCGATCATGCGATTTATCTCATCAGAGACTTTATGAATGCGATGAGTGTCAATTCCATCTACATAATAGCCAACAAATGACTTCCATAAATTCCCCTTTTTCTTCATGCCATCAGCAAGCATGTCACATCTATGGCTCACAATGCCGAGCATCCGGGAAGCTCTATCGTTATCAATATCCCGAATGATGACCTCCTTGAGAGCTACGTGGCGAGAAGAGCGGAGACCAAAGAGATTTCGGAAGAAATTTTTGTAACGGTCGGCATCAAATACCGATGAGTCATTCATAGCTTTCCATGTGACATATGCACCCAAGGGAGCAAGCACCATCGTAGAAAGCCAAATACCGGCCGCAACAGGCCAACGGCCATCACGTGCCAATTTATAACCTGTGTTGTCGAATATATAATATATGAGGAAGAGGAATATCGAAACTACAAGTGGAGTGCCAAGACCACCCTTGCGGATGATTGCGCCTAACGGCGCTCCTATGAAGAAGAAAATGATGCATGCTACCGACAGAGTGTATTTCTTGATCAACTCTATCTCATGACGCCTAATGCTCTTCTTCTCCTCCTCCATCGTGAGACTCTTGAATTCATTTATGTTCTGATGTTCACGAGAGATTCCCAATGCTTGAGCCACCATCCGGGATGCTTCTGCCGGGGGCATCGAATTCAAGACAGAATCTATCGAGAATGGGCGCGTAGCTTTTTCCAACTCCTCATTATGACGCATCATCTCCTCTTGACGTTTCAAGGCATATTCGTTTGGAGTTCCGTCTGGATAAGTCAACTGTATCATTTCAGGCCTTGGAAGCACACTTGAAGCATCGCGGCGCAAATCGGAAGAGAACATATTCCCTATCGAGTCTACCCTATGCCCAATGGAATCAATGCTATTGTGGAGCTCTGCGATATTCTTGCCTACATATTGCTGACGCATTCCCTGCTCATCAAGGCGGTTGAAGTTGGCGTCAAAGGGTATGAGTATCTGCTTGTCGAAGAATGTTTCGCGACGAAAGGGGACATTCCTATCGTTGGTGCGCTGCTCACGAAGATTCTCAAACTGCTCTCCTTCGTAAAGATGAAGATAAAGATGACTCATCTCGGGGGTCATCGCCATTCTGGCTGAGTCGGCAAGAAGAATTGTGACATTGTCGCCATGATTGACGTCGTAGATCATCACGTCGTAGAGCATTCCAGTCTCCTTATTCTTCTCTTTCACAAGGAGATTATATCCGGGAATCTGGTCATAAAACACATTTTCAGGGATTTCAACTTCAGGAGACTTCTGACGGACGGAGAAAAGAAGGGTCCACATCTTGACCTGAGCCTTTGGAAGGATATCATTCTGGAAGAAGAATGCCCCGACAGCAATGATGCAGACGAGTCCGATAAGGGGAGCCATAACCCTGAGAAGGGAGATGCCGGAGGCTTTCATTGCTGTCAGCTCAAATTTTTCACCAAGATTGCCGAAAGTCATGAGCGATGCGAGAAGGATGGCGAGTGGAAGGGCCATAGGAATCATCGACACAGCAGCATAGAAAAACAGCTCTCCGAGCACATCCATACCGAGACCTTTGCCTACAAGGGAGTCGATATATTTCCACAAAAACTGCATCAGCACAATAAAGAGCACGATGAGAAAAGTCATCGCGAACAGCGGCAGAAAAGTCTGCAGCATGAAGATATGTAGACGCTTTACCAGTTTCATTTCGTTTTTCGACTACAAAGTTACAAAATAATTCCGCATGAAAGCATCTTATTCCAATATTTTTTGCTAAATTTGCATATCAAAATAAATTTCCGCAAGCGAAAATGAGGGGCAAAAGCCCCTCATGGCTCTAAAGCCCTTAATGGACTTAAAGCCCCTCTCCTTACAAGATCCAACCTTTAAACATTATAAAGACCATGACACTTTTTGAAAGACTGACCGCGAAAGCCAAGGAGAACCCACAGAGGCTTGTACTCCCGGAGTCGCTCGAACCCCGCACACTCAAAGCTGCCGACTACATCTTGGCAGAAAAAATCGCAGACGT
Organism: uncultured Porphyromonadaceae bacterium; assembly: GCA_947175225.1. GTDB lineage: Bacteria > Bacteroidota > Bacteroidia > Bacteroidales > Muribaculaceae > Lepagella. The sequence continues at coordinate 1,035 of CAMWLX010000417.1, read as the reverse complement.
ATCCTTCTTAGGAAAAGCTGAAGCTATCCTTGCTAAGGCTGATGAACTCGGACTCACCCACATCAAGGATGCACACATCTATGATCCAGATGATGTAGAATACACCGAAAAATATGCTGAGCTTCTTTGCGAACTCCGCAAGAAGAAAGGGATGACAATCGACGACGCCCGCTATCAGGTGAAGAATCCTCTCTATCTCGGTTGCCTTATGATCAAGGCCGGCGATGCCGACTGCATGGTAGCCGGAGCCCTTAGCCCAACATCAAGTGTGCTTCGCGCTGCATTCCAAGTGCTCAAGACAAAACCGGGTGTGACTTGCGTCAGCGGCGCATTCATCATGCTTCTTCCGGAAGGTTGCAATTTCGGCGAAAATGGTATGCTCGTCTTTGCCGACTGCGCAGTCGTTCCAGACCCGACAACTGAAGAACTCGCTCAGATTGCCATAGAGACAGCCAAGACAACAAAGAATATTGCCGGACTTGACCCTGTGATAGCTATGCTCAGCTTCTCCACAAAGGGAAGCGCAAGCCACGAGAGAGTAGACAAAGTGCGCAATGCAGCAGAGCTCGTACATAAGCTTGCTCCTGAACTGAAGGTAGACGGTGAACTCCAGAGCGACGCGGCTATCGTGCCGAGCGTAGGCGCACAGAAGGCTCCGGGCAGCGAAGTAGCCGGACATGCAAATACCCTTATCTTCCCATCTCTCGAAGCAGGCAACATCGGCTATAAGCTCGTGCAGCGACTCTCAGGTGCCGGTGCAGTAGGACCGATCCTCCAAGGCTTGGCAGCTCCTGTCAACGACCTCAGCCGTGGTGCGACAGTCGAAGACATTATCAATACGATCATCGTCACTTGCAATCAATCCCTCTCCGAGAAGAAATAACTTTAAATTTTTAGCAGAGATATAAGAGTCATCAGAAATATCAGAGTCATCAGAGAACTCTTATATCTCTGATACCTCTAAAAATTCTAAATTCTAAATTTAATGTCACTAAATTAAGATAGTTTAAGACGCTTAATGACGCGCACGGAGTG
>CAMWLX010000416.1 GCA_947175225.1 uncultured Porphyromonadaceae bacterium | reverse complement strand
ACATCGCGTGCATGCTCGCCACGATCACCCATGCTGCTGACGGCAAAGTTTATTATCTTCTCGGAATTCGGATGCTGAAGGAGATACTTTATGGCACCGGCACGTTCGTAAGGCTCCATATAGCCTACAAAATCAATCACAATATCGATATGTTCCTGAGAATCAAGCAAGAGAGTAATTTTCACAAGTCTATCGGCAATCTCGCCCTTCGAAAGAGTAAAAGCAATCCATGGGAAAACGTAGGGATAAAAAGTCTCTTTACCCTTCATAGACGACAATAAGCTACACAGAATATTAAAATCCGCTTCCGCCTCTTCTTTCGAATTGAAATATCGATCAAGAGGTGGCATAGGACCGGGATCACCATACCATCCTATATGCAGCTCATATGAATTAAGATACAGAGGAATCGCACCTGCCATAATGTCATGATCCATATATCTATTATGGATAGCCTCTCTTACAAGACTGCTGCAAAGATCCGGATCCTGTATTAAAGAAAGCACCAGCATAGCGGCATCAACCTTATATGAAGGAGCATTCTCAATCAATCCAGCAATAGGAATCTTCAGGTCATCCACATTGAAAAATGCCATCGACCAAAGAGCGAGATACACAAGAATTGCGTCTTCGCTTTCTATTCCATTTTTAGCTTCTTCCCTATTTTCCAGAAATAGCGCCACCAACTCAAAGAACTTATCGGTTATCCGGTCGGGGGCCTCTGTCTCTCCAAGTCCGGTAGCAACCGCCATTCCACGCTTTACAGAGGCAAAGCGCTGGAGATTATTTTCACGAATCACCCTAAGCAAATATATGAAGCTTTCCGGCATACCCTCGTCCATAGTCTCTACTATAGCTTGTCTCAACCCCTCTTGCAGCCGGGCTGCAAGAAGCAATTTACCCTCGAGTTCAAGCAGATTAATGTCACCGCTCTTTGCTATAGCCCGGAACATATCATGCGTAAGTCGGTTGACATTGTTTTCGGAGTGCATAGCATCGGTGATATACCCGATACAAGTCTTATCTCCTGACATTATCATGGAAGCCAGCCAGTTTGAAATATTTGGAAACGAGTATCTAAAATCCTCAATCTCTTCCGGAGTACGACCTTTCCTTAATATATCATCGACAGAAAATCCTGACGCCCTCAGTATCAGAAACTCTTTCAGTGCCACTGCAATATTTTGAACATGCAGGTAAGCCCTACGTGAACGCACAGAGCGGCGACTATATCCGACTGTATAAGGAGATTTGACTTCTGATCTCATGAACAAAGACCATAGCATGGACCATTGCTCACCCAACAGGAACAACGGCAATGCTCCTAATTCACCATCAAAGAGCGTGGCAACATCATAAATACCATGGCGGCTTATATATGCATAGAGATGCGATTCAAAATTATCTTTTTCTTTTACTTCCGGATCAACATATGAAAAGAAATTCTTGATAAGATTTTTTATCTCATCTGTCAATTTGGGAGTTCTTTTAAATATATTTTGTGGTTGGTTTAACTTATGCTCCAAAGAATCCAAGTAGTCTTTACACAAGTCATTTAAAGTATTATTCCAAGAAATCTTCATTTTGAAATCTGATTTAAGTTTATGGGGTGGTCAGATCTTTTTTTTCGGGTTTCCCCCGGCTGAAGCCTGGGGTCAGTAACATAGTTTTACCCCTCTGGGGCAGTAAAAAGGGCAATGAGGAGTTTTACCAGAGTCTGCCGGCGAGCATTGTGAGTCGTACTACAGTGAGGGTATCTCCATCTTTTACTTTTATTTCTTCTTTTAATTCTCCAAGAAGGTTTCCATTAAGGAATATCCTGAATATTCCATCCTCATAGCATTGAAACGCATTTTTCACCGCATTGTCGGGATCTTCAGTTTTGCCATTGTAAACGATACCAAAGGATATCCGTCCGGTCTCAATCAAATCAGCTATACGATCACTTCCAATCACACGATGGATGCTGTTGGAATCCATATTATCTCTATCCGGTGCCTTAAGTGCCCTATGATTGAAAGCGTCAACACAAGTTCTCACAGTTGCTTCAATAAGGGCACCAACAGTAGATGGCAAACCTTCTATCTCGATTTCTACCGGTTCAATTGACTGAGGTGTTCTACCGGGCTTTTTTTGCTCAAACATCAGTTTCATAAGTGCTCGATTAATAAAGATGTAAAAATACAACATCTGCGCTACAAAAACAAAGGTTCCGCTGCAATATCTGCCTCATAGTCGGATGTTGACAAGGCTTCTGAAAAAGGTGTTCCCACCTTTATTTCAATACATGCTTTCCCAGGAATGATTTCACCCTTTGTTTCCGATAACTTCCATCCCGCCTCGCGGAGAAGGAGGTCGATATATATACGGCGTGTCTCAGCTTCAGATAGGTCATTGACTATTGGCTGGGCTTCAACTGTTTCGGGTTGGGCAGTTGTAGACTTGGCAACCATATTAGGAATGTTATTAGGAAATATACCCTGAACTTTAATAGGAACATACTCAACATTTACACTTATAGTATCAGACTCTCCTCTGGCAAGAGTATCAAGAATCTCGCAGAGCATAAACTCAATGAACGGTGTTGACTCACCTGCAACTGTGGAACTGGTGATAGCATCGTAATAATCTTGTTGATTGGAGAACACTATATTCTCAACTGGCAGATGGGCGAACAGAGGATTAAGCTTAGGAAAAAGATCGTAGGTGACTATTGCATTCTTTACTTCCTGGATTTCACGCAAGGGCGCGACGACATTTCTTCCATTAATAATGTCGCGCACCTGTCCTTCAGTAACCTTCAATAGCAAGTGAACTATGAATTGTCTTAATCCGATTAGCCTTACTTCTTTAAGATATGCAGGGGAAGTAACTATGGCTGAATACTTCCGTTTATCGTTCAACGAATCAAAAGAATCACCCAACATGATATCTGCACGAGGTCCGACCCCATTAGTAGGATTCCAATAGAGAAGGTTCATTAAGCAAATCTCGAACCTTAACATTAAGATGTTCGGCAATAGCAAACAATGTTTCCAATCCCGGCTGTGAGGTATTGGAATACTAATTATATCCGATTTAAGTCTCGTTCCATAGCTTAAGAATTGAATTTAACGCAAAATTACTGAAAATTTCGGAATCCTCATAATGTATTAAGTATTTTTTTCGGAGTGTTTGTGTTCTATATAATTTTCAACAGACTTTTGACGAGTCCTCTTGTGAGCATTGAGCCTCGGCAGGGAGGCATTTTTCTGTACGAAGTTACTGCGGACTGGAGGAACGTCAAGTGCCGCTATGCTTTCCGTCTGTGTCTGCACCCGTGAGCCTCCTCAAATTTTCTCGTGCCTCCAAAATTTGGGTATCCCGGTCTTGCCGCAGACTCCACACTTGCCTTTTCACTCCCTCGTGTCCGCAGTTATGACTTGCACGAAAAACGAATACTATCCCACGTATTCATTTCTATTCCATAATGTCCAAATTTTCAGAAAAATTTATTAACTTTGCAGTGCCGTTAGGTGAACAGACATTTTTAATGTCTGTGCGAGGGAATCCGGTGTGAGTCCGGGACAGTGCCAGCT
>CAMWLX010000415.1 GCA_947175225.1 uncultured Porphyromonadaceae bacterium | reverse complement strand
GTTTAAATATCATTGTGCTTGCAAAGCAGGTGCCTGATACGAGAAACGTCGGTAAAGATGCGATGAAAGAAGACGGCACAGTCAACCGTGCTGCCCTTCCAGCCATCTTCAACCCCGAGGATCTCAATGCGCTTGAGCAGGCTCTCCGTCTCAAGGATATGTATCCAGGCACAAAAGTTACAATCCTGACCATGGGTCCGTCACGAGCTGCTGAAATCATCCGCGAAGGTCTATATCGCGGAGCAGACAATGGAGTAGTGCTTTCCGACCGCGCTTTCGCAGGCTCTGACACTCTTGCAACATCTTATGCACTTAGTGCTGCAATCAAGAAACTCGGCGATTATGACCTCATCATCGGTGGACGCCAAGCTATCGACGGCGACACAGCTCAGGTAGGTCCTCAGGTTGCTGAAAAACTTGGTCTTCCCACCGTGACATACGCTGAAGAAATAATAGATGCAGAAAATGGCAAAGTGACTGTAAAACGCCGTATCGAATCTGGCGTTGAGACCGTCAAGGCACCCCTTCCACTGGTAATAACAGTAAATGGAAGTGCTGCTCCTTGCCGTCCAAGAAATGCAAAATGTCTTCAGAAATACAAATATGCGGCTGTTCCATCAGAAGTTACGACAGATGAGAAGAAAGAACTTATCGAAAAACGTCCGTATCTCAACATCGGAGAATGGAATGCTGCGTATGTAAATGCAGACCTTGCCCAGTGCGGACTTGCTGGAAGCCCTACAAAGGTGAAGAGCATCGAAAATGTTGTCTTCACTGCTAAGGAAGCACGTAAGATTGAGAATACTGATGAAGCTATCGAAGCTCTCATCAAAGAATTATTTGCAAACCATACAATCGGCTAATCTTATATAATTATGGCAGACAAAAACAATCTTATCGTATATCTCGAATACGAAGACGGCAAAGTTGCTGATGTGAGCCTTGAGCTCCTCACCAAAGGTCGCCAGTTGGCCGATAAGCTGGGCATAAAGCTCGAGGCTGTAGTGGCAGGTGACAACCTTAAAGATATAGAAAAGCAGGTGATGCCTTATGGCGTAGACACTCTCTACAAAGTACAAGACAAACGCCTCTATCCTTATACTTCTCTTCCCCACAGCTCTATTCTCATCAAGCTCTTTAAAGAGATAGAACCGAGAATTGCATTCATGGGTGCTACTTCCATAGGCCGAGACCTCGGTCCACGCGTATCAAGTGCTCTACATAGCGGTCTCACTGCTGACTGCACTTCTCTCGAAATCGGCGACTATAAAGATGCAAAGAGCGGCACTGAATATAAGGATCTCCTTTATCAGATACGTCCTGCGTTCGGTGGGAATATCGTAGCTACAATCGTCAATCCAGAGTGTCGCCCACAGATGGCAACTGTTCGCGAAGGCGTGATGAAGAAAGAGATCTATAATTCCAACTATAAAGGCGAAGTAGTTGATCTCGATGTCAACAAATACACAGACAACACTGACTTTGTGGTTGATATTATTGACCGCCATGTTGAAAAGTCAAAAGTCAATCTTAAAGGAAGCCCGATTATCGTAGCCGGTGGCTACGGAGTAGGCTCAAAAGAGAATTTTGACATTCTCCAGCAACTTGCAGACGTACTCGGAGCAGAAGTTGGAGCAAGCCGTGCAGCTGTAGATGCAGGATGGGTTGACCATGACAGACAGATTGGCCAGACCGGCGTGACCGTGCGGCCGAAACTCTATATAGCATGTGGCATATCCGGCCAGATACAGCACATTGCGGGAATGCAGGATTCAAGCCTTATCATCTCCATAAATTCCGATCCAGATGCGCCAATCAACACTATTGCCGACATAGTGATCACAGGCAAGATGGAAGATGTAGTGCCAAAGTTAATCAAGTATTACAAAAAGAATTCAAAATAAGCCATGGCTAATTTTTATACAGACAATCCGAATCTTAAATCCCATCTTCAGCATCCATTGATGAAGAAGATCGTGGAACTCAAGGAACGTAACTTCGCAGATGCGGAGAAATATGACTACGCACCACTCGACTTTGAGGATGCCATGGACTCTTATGACAAAGTGCTCGAAGTCGTAGGTGAAATCTGTGGCGATGTAATCGCAGAAAACGCTGAAGAAGTTGACCATACAGGTCCTCGTGTAGAAAACAACCGAGTTATCTATGCTGAAGGCACAAAAAAGAATCTTGAAGCTTGCCGCAAGGCAGGATTGATGGGTATGTCAATGCCGCGCAGACTCGGTGGCCTTAACTTTCCGATCACTCCTTACATCATGGCAGCTGATATAGTAAGCCGTGCTGATGCCGGATTTGAAAATCTTTGGGGCCTTCAGGACTGTGCCGAGACTATCTATGAGTTTGCTGATGAAGATCAGAAAGAACGCTATATCAAGCGTGTATGCGAGGGCGAGACTATGAGTATGGACCTTACCGAACCAGATGCAGGTTCAGACTTACAAAGCGTAATGCTCAAGGCTACTCAGAAGGAAGATGGAAGCTGGGTGCTCAATGGAGTGAAGCGTTTTATTACTAACGGCGACTCTGACATTCACCTTGTTCTTGCTCGATCAGAAGAGGGAACAAAGGATGGGCGCGGACTTTCGATGTTTATTTACGACAAGCGCAACGGTGGTGTAAATGTGCGCCGTATCGAAAACAAAATGGGTATAAAGGGTAGCCCAACTTGTGAGCTTGTATATAAGGATGCACCTGCTGAACTCTGCGGAAGCCGTAAACTTGGTCTTATAAAGTATGTAATGGCTCTTATGAACGGCGCTCGCCTCGGCATCGCAGCTCAGAGTGTCGGCATCTCCGAAGCAGCTTACCGTGAAGCACTTGAGTATGCTAAAGATCGTAAGCAGTTTGGCAAGCCAATCATCGAATTCCCGGCAGTGGCTGAAATTCTGAGTGTAATGAAAGCTAAGCTTGATGCCAGCCGTGCATTGCTCTATGCTTGCGCTCGTTTCGTAGATATCTATAAGATCTATGATGACATTGCAAAAGAGCGTCCTCTTACTAAGGAAGAGAAACTGGAAGCTAAAGCATACAGCAAACTTGCTGACGCATTCACTCCTCTTGCTAAGGGTATGGGGTCGGAATTTTGCAACCAAAACACATACGATTGCATTCAGATCCACGGCGGCAGCGGCTTCATGAAAGACTATCGCTGTGAACGTCTTTACCGCGATGCACGCATCACAAGCATTTATTAGGGTACAACTCAGCTTCAAGTCGTAGCAGCTATCCGCCATGTCACCACAGGAACCTATCTCAACTTCATCAAGGAAGCATTGAATGCAGAAGTAGCTGAAAAGCATGCGAGAGCTAAAAAACTTCTTGATGAAATGGCTGAGCAGTATGAAGCAGCTGTAGCAAGTGTACTCGCAGTCAAAGAACAGGCATATACTGACTTCATGGCTCGCCGACTCGTGGAGATGGCAGGACACACTGTAATGGGATGTCTGCTTCTCGAAGAGGCAGAAAGAAATGAAGCTTTCGATAGATCGCTTGAAGTATATGTAAAGTATGGACAAGCAGAATGCACCAAACATGCAGACTTCATCTCAAACTTCAAACCAGAAGAAATGAGTGCATATACAT
>CAMWLX010000414.1 GCA_947175225.1 uncultured Porphyromonadaceae bacterium | reverse complement strand
CCCCGCCACCCCCCCCCCCCCCACGCCCCGCGGGCCCGGCGCTGTGCAAACCACCCAGGCTGACTTATTTTAGAATATGAAGACGGCATACGAGATGGGAATCATCATGGGGACATCACATCATGAACCTATGGCACGCAACCATCAGGAATGGGCACGCCACCGCAAAGAGAATGGAGCTTGGAACTATTCTACAAATCAGGAGGTAATTGACAAGTTCTTTACTGAAGGCATACAGCGTATGAACGGCACTGAAGATGTAGTGACAATAGGCATGCGTGGAGATGGAGATGAAGCTATGAGTGCGGAAGCGGATGTGGCTCTTCTAAAAAAAATCATTGACAACCAAAGGAAGATAATTTCAAAAGAAACTGGGAAGAAAGCAAAAGAGACCCCTCAGGTATGGGCTCTGTATAAAGAGGTGTTAGACTATTATGATGCCGGCCTCCGAGCTCCCGACGATGTGATATATCTCCTTTGCGACGACAACTGGGGCAATGTGCGTCGGTTGCCAAATGCTGAAGAAAGGAAGCATCCCGGTGGATGGGGAATGTATTATCATGTCGACTATGTGGGTGCCCCTCGCAATAGCAAGTTGCTAAATTGCACTCCGATTCAGAATATGTGGGAGCAACTTGAACTGACGTATGATTATGGAGTGGATAGACTATGGATTCTTAACGTTGGCGACTTGAAGCCAATGGAATATCCTATTACTCTCTTCCTTGATATGGCATGGAATCCCAAACAGTTTACAGCTGATAATCTGCTTGGGCATACACTGCGTTTCTTTGAGCAGCAGCTTGGTCCGGACCAGGCTAAGGAGGCTACCAGAATCTTTAATCTACTTTGCAAATACAACGGAAGGGTTACTCCTGAGATGCTCGACCGCAATACATACAATCTGCTGACCGGGGAATGGAAGCAAGTGGCTGACGACTACATGCGTCTTGAAGCTGAGGCATTGCGCCAATATCTTACGCTAAAGCCTGAGCAGAGAGATGCCTATAATGAGCTTATACTCTTCCCGTTGCAGTTGATGAGCAATCTTTATCAGATGTATTATGCACACGCTATGAACCAATATGCTTATGCCAATGGATTGCCGGAAGCGAATGAATGGGCATCAGAAGTGAAACGTTGTTTTGATAGGGATGCGGAGCTGATGAGGAGCTACAACAAGGATATTGCCGGAGGAAAATGGGACGGCATGATGACACAGAAGCATATAGGCTATACGAGTTGGAATGATGCTTTCCCCGCAGAGATTTTGCCTAAGACGCTTACTCTTGATTCGCAAGAGCGCAATGCCGGAGGATATGTCTTCAAGCCGATAGATGGAGAGATCGTGATTGAGGCAGAGCATTTTAACACTGCTGAAAACGCTGCAAGCGGTGCAAAGTGGGAAATACTCCCCTATGTAGGACGAACACTTAGTGGAGTAGCTGTAAGGCCATATACGGAAAGCCCTGAAGGAGCAGCATTGAAGTATGCGGTCACGATTCCGGAAGGAACTGACAGTGTGACTGTGCATGTCGTCACAAAGTCCACACTGGCGTTTGAACGAAAGGATGGGCACCGCTACACGGTTGGTTTCGAGGGAGGCAACCCTGTAGAAGTAAATTTCAATGGCAATCTTAATGAGGATCCCCAGAACATATACAGTGTCTTCTATCCTACTGTAGCTCGGAGGGTCGTGGAGAAGAAAGTACCATTGAAAGTTGCCACATCAGGGGAGACTATACTTGAAATAAAACCGCTCGACCCGGGAATCGTATTTGAGAAGATAGTCATTGACCTTGGCGGCTACACCCCATCCTATCTCTTTGGCACCGAAAGCGACCTTCAGAGAATCCAGTTATAATATCAAACGAAATTCAAGCATAAGTGTCTAAAACCATAGGATAAAGGTGAGCTGAAATTTGCATTGACGGTATTTTTTTTGTAATTTTGAGTTTTGAAAAGAAAGCAAGTCATGGCAGGAGAAATCAAATATCCGGTTGGAATACAGGACTTCAGAAAACTGAGGGAAATGGGCTATGTATATGTGGATAAGACTCAGTTTATCAAAAAAATGATTAGTTCTCCAAAATATTATTTCCTTAGTCGACCACGTCGCTTTGGGAAAAGCCTTTTCCTTACGACTCTTGAAGCATACTTTGAGGGTGACCGAAATCTATTCAAAGGACTCGCCCTTGACTCTGATGAAGTAGACTGGACTCCAAGACCTGTCATTAAATTCTCTTTCAATGCTGTTCGCGCTAAAGAAAAAGATAATCTTGATAAATATCTTGAAACCACCCTCTCTGCTTATGAACGGAAATATGAAGTAAAATTCATTGTGGGTGACCTCACTGATAGATTTGCCACCATAATTAGACACGCAAAAGAAAAGACCGGTCAAAAAGTGGCAATACTTGTCGATGAGTACGATGCTATTCTTCTTGATACTCTCCGGTCTGAACTCTCTGACTTGAACAATTACTATCGTCAGACTTTGAAATCTCTTTTTTCTGTCCTGAAGAATGAAGATGCCAATATCCAATTGGCATTCGTCACGGGAATATCTCGCTTTAGTCAAACAAGTCTTTTCAGCGGAGCCAATCATCTCAAAGATATATCGATGCTTGAAGAATACGACTCTATTTGTGGAATTACAGAAGATGAGCTTCGCACTCTATTCATACCCGGACTCAAAAAGTTTGCCGATAAAATAAAGAAAGATTCAGTCGATGTGCTTGCCTTATTGAAAGAGAACTATGATGGCTATCATTTTAGTGAGACTTGCCCTGACATCTATAATCCTTATAGTCTTTTACAAGCTCTCGAAGACAAGAAAATATCAAACTACTGGTTTAAAGCGGCTACACCTTCTTTCCTTATTGACATACTCAAGGACGATGATTTCTATATGCCTTCTCTCGATTGTATTGAGACGGTGGAAAGCGACCTGTCCGCAAAAGAGTCTTATCTGCATAATCCGGTTTCACTACTCTTTGAAAGCGGTTATGTCACTATAAAAGGTTACGAAGAGGAGTCGGCAATCTACACTCTCGGCCTCCCTAATCTCGAAGTGGCAAAAAGCTTTACGGAAGCCTTACTTCCTATATATTCCGGATACGACAAAGATAAGACAACAGAGTTCTTTATAAAGATTCGCCGTTGTATCATCAATGGCGAGCCAAAGCAATTCATGGAAGAACTGAAGACATTTCTTCACGGAAATCCATACGGACTGACCGAACTCGACAAACGCGAGAAATACTTCCAAAGTTGTCTTTATCTGATGCTCCGCGCACTCGGTTTTCAGCCTCAGGCAGAATACCAGACCTGCAATGCCCGAATGGACATGATGATCCAGACCAATCGCTTCATCTACATCTTCGAACTGAAAACCAACGGAACGGCACAGGAAGCCATGGATCAAATCAACGAAAAAGGGTATTATCTCCCATTTGTCAATTCCGGCAAACAAATCATCAAAATTGCCGCAAACTACTCATCCGCCATGAATAATCTTGATTCATGGCTAATTGAAGAAGCATGACCTCTCAAGATCGAATAAAAATTCAAGTCATGGCAAGTGAAATCAAATATCCAGTTGGAATACAGGACTTCAGAAAACTGAGGGAAATGGGCTATGTATATGTGGATA
>CAMWLX010000413.1 GCA_947175225.1 uncultured Porphyromonadaceae bacterium | reverse complement strand
AGAATTGAGAATTGAGAATTGAGAATTGAGAATTGAGAATTGAGAATTGAGAATTAAGAATTGAATCAGACAATTTATAAGAGAAGTCGGCCGGGGTATTAATAGAGAAGGGCAATAGTGCGGTCGTCGTGGTTACCCGGACTCCAGAAGTCGAGCCAGTTGAGGAGCTGGTCCTTGGCGGCTTCATTGTCGTCGGTGAGGTCTACGGTCTTGGTAATGTCGGTCCAAAGGGCATCCCATTTATCTTTTTTAGCAAGGTTGGCGTCAGTCTCGAAGAATGGGTCGGTGAGGCCATCGGTCATGAGCATCAGAGCTGTGAAATCGGGCACTATCGAGAGGCGCATCCGTGGGCGGTCGCGGAAGATGGATTCCATAGTCAGGAAGCGAGTCTGTCCGGCAAATTCGCCTCCGTCAGGTTCGTTGAGCAAGCGGACGGCATCGCTATCCTTGTCGTAGATGGCAATTACACCATCCCCTACACCGAAAGAGGCTACAAACCATCCGAAACTGAATTTGCGGCATATGGCGAGAAGCAGAGTTGTGGAGAAATCCTTCACCATTGCCGCGCCCCCACACTCATCTTTCCGCTTCAATATGGCTTTATAAGACTCTATGGCAGCTTTGAACAGCACTTCATGCACCTTGGCAACGACTGGTTGGAGCGATTCTTGAGTCTTCTCAGCAAAATATTTCTTTACGTCTTCTTCCAAAATATCTCCACGCTCAGCAAGAGTATCCTTGCAATAAGACTCCGACACTTCGCAAGCTATGCGCGACCCTTCACGGGAATATTTAGCCGATCCTGCGCCGTCTGCCACGGCAAGCACATACCATCCATTCTGAGGATTGAAACTTATGCGGAAATCATCGTCGCGAGGTTTGCCGTCTTGGGCATGGCTTCTTCCACGTTTGCTGGCGGCTACTATGTCTTTCTGCCTCATGCCATCGAATTCAGAGACGCAGACATAGCCTGAATCCTCGTCGCTCTTGGGAAATGGTATATTGTCAGGTACCGGCTTTGATACCCAAAGACTCCGAGGGTCGGGGTTGAATGCGATTGGAATAAGCAATTCGGAAGCATGATCGCTGTCAGCAGCACGATAGCGAAGTATTAGGGTGAAGTCACCGCGCTGCGTTGGTATGCCGGAGAGAGTGCAAGTGCCGTCGTCAGCCAACGAGAATGTCAGTCCGAGATCGTCTGTTCCGAGGAGTTTTACGTCAGCGATGCTGTCGATGGGCAGATGGAAGGATACTGAATATTCTTTGCCGATGGTGCCGTTGGGAAGATGGATGGAGATATTTTTGATCTTAGATTCCATTGATAAGTAGCTCACAAAAATTAAACGATATATGAAAACCAAGCAGCTTGAAAGATCTTGACATGATAACTGCGGCTAATCTTGGCCATCTTGGCATTGTCGTTCAGTCGCTTAGCTCGCTAAGCTCCTTCTCTCCGCAGCCAACCTGACTCAAGATTATCTCGCATTTATCATATCATTAATTTTTGCGAGCTACTTATTCTATTGTTGATGGGATGATTTTTCTTCGTACTTCGTCATCAGCACAGTGTTGACGTCAGATGATTATATTGAGTTCTGCCGGGGGCGGTGGGAGTTCGAGATCGGAGACAGCTCCTATGGAGCGATTGCCGATGCCAATGGAATCGGAGACCCATTTGAAGAAAGATTTGAAGGAGGCGCTGTCGACGGTGTCAAGAGAATATACATCGTCGGTGAGTTCCTTCAGAGGGTCGGTCTTAGCACTCATACCGGCAGCGCAGGCGATGATCGCGGCAAATTTCCGTTTCTTTATCTCCGGTATCATCTCGCGGTATAGTTGCAGGTCAGAAGGTTTGCCGTCGGTCATAAGGAAGAGAATAGGCATCCAATCCCCTTTTTGGTCGGCGGAACTGCGCCTTACTTCGGAGTCGATTTTCTCACAAAGAAGTTTGAGAGCAAGCCCGGTATGTGTCGGACCACTTTCCGGGGTGGTAATCTCGGGGATTTGCAATTCGTCGAGGGGAGTGAGCGGAAGTATTTGCTTCACCTCCCGGTCGAATGTAATGATGCTGATGCTGACCGATTCAAGGGCAAACGGGTCCTGGCGAAGACTTGAAAGCATCGTCTCAAGCCCGACTTTCACAGACTCTATAGGCTCTCCACGCATGGAGCCGGAGGTGTCTATTAGTAGGTAAACCGGGAGGCGTCTCATTTTGATTTAATCCTTAATGCGCAATGAATATGTACTAATGCACAATGCATAATTCATAATGCATTGTGCATTAGTTTAGACAACTATATTTACTTCCGGAGGAGGCGGCGGCAGTTCGCTGAGACCTGTGGGTTCGCCCATGCCGTCATCAACTTTCATGGAGCTGGTGCTGACCGATGCAGATACCCATTTGAAGAAGGCTTTGATTGTGGCGCTGTCGGCTGTGTCGAGCTGAACTACACACTCGGTGATCTTCTTGAGGGTGTCGGTGTTGGCGCCTGAGCCTGCGGCGCAAGCCACTACCATCCCCCACTTCCCTTTCTTGAAGTCGGCAAGACCTTTATTGAGATCATCGGTTGGTTCGCCATCGGTCATTATGAATACAAGGGGTTTCCAATCGCCCTTCTTTTCCATAGTAGTCTTTATCACTTCTTGGTCAGCCTTCTTGGTGAGGAGCGACAGGGCTTCGCCGAGGGCTGTGCAACCGCTTGCCTGAAGGTTTGGCTGCTGGAAGGCAGCGAGTTCGGTGAGAGGAGTCACCTGCTGAGCGGAACTATCGAAAGTGATGATACTGAGATATGCTGTCTCAAGGGCATAAGGATCTTGGCGGAGTGTAGACACGAGCACCTGCACGCCATTTTTTACTGCCTCTATCGGCTCGCCAAACATGGAGCCGGAAGTGTCTAATAAGAGGTATACCGGGAGTCGACGCATTGTAATTTTGAATTTATAATTTTGAATTTTGAATTTTGTCAGACAAGTCGGACAGATTGGACAACTGAAGATTATTTGGCGTAATTGACGCAAATGCGCTTGATGGTCTCGCAGATGTTGGGATCAGGGAAGGCATCTCCGATAGCAGAGAATTTCCATTCGCCATTGCGACGATAGAGTTTTCCCATGATGAGGGCGGTCATGCCACGGTATTGGGGTTCGGCAGCTACGTCGTAGGAAGCGAACACTTCCTTCACTTTTGTCGGAGTCCCTTCATACATGCGGATGGAGGCGTATGGTATCTGAGAGAAATCTTCTTTGCCACAGTTGTTGAGAAAGAAAAATATATGCTGCACTTGTGGGCTGACCCGGTTGAGGTCGACTGTAATGATTTCGTTGTCAAGACCATCATCGCCAGCCTGATCACCCTTAAGGTCGTCGCCGCTGTGGTGGAGGGCATAGTCGTTGGAGTCAATCTTGCCGTCGGGCATGCCGTAGCGAGAGAGAAATTCCCTTCGGTATAGAGGAGAATATATGTGGTCTACGAGTTTTCCGTTTGCATCTATCATCACGCAGGAGAGGTCAAGGTCAACGTCCCGGACGCTTTTCCCAAGACCGAGGAAACCACCTTTCACAATGGCGCCCCAGTTGCAACCTACGCAGAATTGAGTTAGTTTTGAGCCATTCCCTTTTTCAAGGTTGATTCGCTGGCCTTTTTCTAAGCGTATCATTACTTTAGAAT
>CAMWLX010000412.1 GCA_947175225.1 uncultured Porphyromonadaceae bacterium | reverse complement strand
GAATGTGTTCAAATATAATGGAGAAGAGAAAACATCTGAGAAAGATGACAGGAAGTGGAGTTATACTCGCTTGGAAGATTTGAAACCTGAAGATTTTAAACAAGAAGATAAGAAAATAGAAGATTTGAAATAAATATAAGGTTTGCCGTTTTGAATACAATGGTTGTATGATTTGTTCTCTAACTTTGCAGTGTGAAACAAAAAACTGTAAGTTATGAGAACAATTCATTTTTTCTCCCCTTGGCTCAAAAGCCTTAAAAAATACCAGAAAGTATGGTGGCAGATAGAATCTGCACTTAAGTCTGAAAACGAGCTGTATGACTTCGTTCCTAATGCAGCTGATATATGGGTCAGAGATTTTATGCCATTTCAGCGTCATGATGAAGAGTTTGTGATTTATCGCTACAA
The DNA here is from genome assembly GCA_947175225.1 of uncultured Porphyromonadaceae bacterium. Taxonomy (GTDB): domain Bacteria; phylum Bacteroidota; class Bacteroidia; order Bacteroidales; family Muribaculaceae; genus Lepagella. Next base: position 3,259 of record CAMWLX010000412.1, on the reverse strand, counting down.
TCCTGACTATCTTCAAGGAAAAAACTCCAAGTATATTACTAATTGCAGGGATACCTTCTTGGAATGCGGAGGAAGTGAACTACTTTCTTCTACTATCTGTCACCACACAAATCTTATTATCGACGGTGGGAACATTATAAAGTGTAAAGACAAAAATGGGATTGATTGTGTAATTATGACCACGAAGGTACTATATGAGAATCCTTCTCTATCCCACCATGAGATTCTTTTGCAACTTGACGAAATATTTGATGCTGAAGTTATTCTGATTCCTTGGGATATTATTGAAAAATATGGACATGCGGATGGAATGGTCAGAAGTTTAGGCCCCGGCAGACTTCTTCTTAATTGTTACTGCGATATGGACAAGCAGTTCGGAACAGTTCTGAAAAAAGCATTGGCAGACAGGTTTGAACTTCAAGAACTTCAGTATGGAAAGAAATACCGCGATAATAGTTGGTGTCATATTAATTATCTCGAACTTCGTAATTCGGTTCTTGTTCCTGTAGCAAGCATTGCTTCCGACCGTATAGCATTGCAACAAATTGAATCAATCACCGGTAAAAGGTGCATCCCAATTTCTATGTCATCTGTTATTGCTGAGGGAGGTGCCATGCACTGTATTTCATGGACAATGAATACCAACATTCTTTGTGAGCAAAAGATTGGCTTTAGCAATCCTCTATTTTATCCTCAGTGTCTCTGATTAAAATTGAAGAAGAGGTATCCAAAGCTCTGTGATCAATTCCTCCTCCGATGTGTCGGAGGGGGAATTAAGGTATTTCTCCATTATCGGATTAGAAATATCTATCTTTAAATTCTTTAGTTGATGGATGTTAGAGATCACTTGGCTATAAAAAGCATCCAGATTGTCGTATGAACCACGATTAATAAAAACAGCATATTTACCGGAATGAATGGGTCGCCAACCAATCTCCCCAATCATATCTTGCTTTAAGTCCTGAGTCGAAATACCTCTATATAAGATTCCGGATATGAAAATTCCGGATTCGGAATCGTCTGCGATATATCTATCTATTGCAAATCCAACGTATCCGATTATTTGTGCTTTCGGAAACTTTGTAGCGACAAATCGTTCGATCTTATTCCAATTATCTTCTTCAAATTCTATCTCGGAGCATATTTTATAGACTACGTCTTCCTGACGATAGAACATCTTGCAATCTTCTAATCTTTCAAACCTGAAAGGAAGTCTCTCTGACTTGACAAGAATATTCTTATGAAGTGCATCAATGTTGTCAATCCCATTCTTTCGCATAAGTCCATATATTCCATTAGGACAGTTAAATCCGATAATACGAGCAGCTTCAGATTTAGAAGTCTGTGGGAATAACCGAAAAATGCGAGCGGCATATTCCGCTCTACGAGCTGACACATATCTTACTATGCTTTTACCCTTATATGTTTTAAAATATTCACGAAGACTTCTTTCAGACATTCCTGCTATTTCAGCAAGTCTTACGACTGATGTTGCAATATTGAAATCTTCCGTTCCAATACCATCGAAAGCAGCAGCCACCTCTATTCTTCTGATGACCGCTTTCAGTTTATTAATAATATCCTCCGGAATAGCTTTCATGAGTATATTATGATTTATCATTAAATATACTTTTCAGCAAGATTCGGAATCGAGGTATTGCTGGACGAGATTGTAGAAGTGGGAGAGGTGTTGGCCGTCTACGAAGGCGTGGTTGACGCAGATGGCTATGGGCATGTGGCCGTCGGCTTCCATCTTGCCTACGTTTATGAGCGGGAAGTCATTCCCATGTCGGTGCTTCTGGGTGTATGAAATCGATGTGAAGGGGAGGTCCGGTATTGCGCTGACCAAAACCACATCGTATTCCTGCAGACCTTCTTCTTCGCCGAAGCTTGTCTGACTTCCTGCATTCTCAATCATTTCCGTTACTGAGGAGATGAAAGCCATCCTATCGGTAACATATGGAAAACGCAGGGTCGTGAAGGAATCATGTCCGGTCAATCGAATGGGCGACAATACGTCGATCCTGTCATAGTAAGCAATTTCTCCTGTCGGAGTGAAACGATAATGCAGTTCCTTGATCTCATTGGCGGCTCTTAGGATCGCATAAAGATAATTTGGAAAAAATTTCTCTCCAGATTCTTTCGCGCGTCTAAAGCATCCTGACGCGTCAACCATGCATGTCACACTTACGTTAGGATTTACAAAATCCTTAAAAAACGCTACGCTCTCTTTCCTGTGAAAGCTCTCCAACGGTATTATCTCTTTCATTTCCTCAATGCTTCTTTGATATAAACTCTAATGTCACTAAATTAAGATAGTTTAAGACGCTTAATGACGCGCACGGAGTGCGCTAACTACATTGCTTGACGCCGTAAATTGGTCTTAATTTAGTGACATTGATATAAACTCTTAATTCTTTTTTGAGTTGGAAAGGATGCGGTTGATTTCGTGGAGGAGGATGTGGTGGCCAGGGGCTGCCATGTCGCCGTGGTTGTAGCCGTCGATCTTGTAGATCTTTACGTCGGGATGTCCTGCCAACTTCATCATTCTCCACATATATATATTCTCCTCATAGCGGCCATACAGTTCCTGCTCGGCATCGCCTGTTATGATGATATACGGCGGGCAGTCTTTCCTGACATGGAATAGGGGAGCGTGATCGTCGACGTATGGAGTAAGTTCTCCGATACCTTTGCTCTTGCGGTCGGCAAAATGGGTTATGACCTGTCCGCTGTAGGGGATGAGTGCCGCGATTGAGTCGGCGTCGATGCCATAAGAGTCGAGCCATTTCTTTTCGAGACCTATCATACTTGTCAGGAATCCACCGGCTGAATGTCCCGCCACAAATATCTTTGTCGGGTCACCTCCATATTTGTCAATGTTCTTGAAGGTCCAGGCAACTGCTTCCGCAGCGTCGTCGATACATTCCTCCACACCTACATTTGGAATAAGACGGTAGTTGGGGGCCACCACAACATATCCTTGGTCCATAAGTTCCGCAGGAATAAACTTGTTGCCACCGGTAAGACCTCCACCGTGAAACCATACGATGACAGGCATATCCTTACCCTCAGCATGATGGTGGATGTCAAGCTTGAGCCTATCCTTTGAGTAAGTGTCCGTTTTTTCAGTGTATGGAACGTCAAACTGAGTGGAATATTGACTTTGTGCATAGGTACAGACAAAGGCAAGTAAGGTAATTATACTTGTTAGTATTGTCTTCATATTTGAATATCATCCAGTTTATCAGTATTGTTT
>CAMWLX010000411.1 GCA_947175225.1 uncultured Porphyromonadaceae bacterium | reverse complement strand
GTTTAACTCTTCATTGTAAATTTTTCAATTCGTAAATAAGTTTAAACAACTTCAAGAGAAAAGGCAGCATCTAAATGGAGGCTGCCTTTTTCCTTATTTTACTGTGAATATTTTAAATATAAGCTCTTGCTGCAGGTCATATTCATTTTGGAGTGATCCGATCCCTTTGCTCTTGCAGTCAAACTCCCGCAAGGCTGATATGGCAGCTAATGACTGTCGGGGAGTATACATGCTCAAGCCATCACGGATCTCTTTAAGCGCATATGGGGTCTTCAACTGCAATGCTTCCATCAGTCCTCTGTCGGTCTTGTCGATTGAATAATGAGCTACAACCAACTGACTGAAAAATTTCTGAAGTATGGATGTCGTCATTACTGTCGGATTATTCTTTGGATTCTTTCTGAAGTATTCAAGAATACGCATGGTCTTGGGATAATCTTTGGTTGACAGTGCCTTTGTCAATTCAAAATTATTGAACTCTTTGGAAATTCCAATATTCTCTTCTGCCATTCCTGCTGTGATTCGTTGTGCCCCGGGGCCCGCACTTACAATGAGTTTGTCGATCTCTCCAAATAGCTTTTGGAGGGAATTTCCAATATACTCTATAAGAATATGAACTGCCTGCTCTTCGATTCCTATCTTTTTCTGCATGCAATATTCTTTTATTGGTGCCGATAGTTGATAATCGCGTATCTTGGGGCTTTTGAAAATCACAACGCTGTCGCCGGCTTTAGAGGCAGCTTTCATCAATGCAGAAGTGGCAGAGAGATTATCGCCTTTATAGGCAAGAACAAACACTCCTTGGCTATTGGGATGAGCGACATAGGAAGCAAACTTGTCAAGTTGTGCTTTTGTCCCTGCACAGGTCTGGGCTTCTTTTAAAATCACCAGCTGCCGGTCGCCCATCACCGGATATTGCCTTGCACTTGCCATCACAACATCAAGGTCTGAGTCAGCTCCATAAAACACGAGTTGGTCAAAAGCCTGATTCTCTTCCTTGACGACGTTGCGCTCAAGAGCATCTACGATGAGATCTATATAGTAGGGTTCTTCCCCCATCAAGAGATAGACAGACGCGTAATTTTTTTTCTTAATTCTATCGAGGACATCGCGATATGAAAGGTCTTTACTTGCTTTCGGTGGCATTTTCTAATCCTTTAGTTGGTAATTCTGGCGGAAGCATCTTTTTCCCGACGAGTACGCCTTTTCGATATAGAATGAAAATAATGGCAGCTACTAAAATAGCACTGAAGATAGCATACATTGGAACTCCACCTTCTGATACGCCAAACATATCAAACTCTTCAGACAGATATCCTTTATTTATGCACCATGTCGATATTATGACAAGGCTATTATTGAGCGCATGAGCAAAAGAATTGACCCATATACTCCTGCTCCACCAATAAATATATCCGAAAAATGCTCCAAGCAGTAAACGCGGAATGAAACCGAAGAATTGGAAATGAAGCGTACTGAAGACAAAGGCAGCCACCCATATTGAAGTGTGAGGATTGACCTTACACGTGATCAGCATCTTCTGCAATGCTCCTCGGAAGAAGAACTCTTCTCCAATGCCTGTCAATATGCCAATGAGGAGTATATTAACAATGGTAGGAAGAATTGCAGTGGAGCTAAGGAGTCCCTGAGTCAGCAGTTCAGCTTGATTCTCCATTTCACGGCACCATTCTTCGAAATCTGAAAACATTTCCGGAAGGGTCATTTCCTGATTCCAATAGACGATCTGATTGAGTGCCGGCATCCCGACTAAATAAATCAGAAGTGTGACGCCAATCATTCTGCATGATGGGAGGCTCACTGCTTCAATGGCTTTCAAGGGTGAAATCTTGAAACACATCTTCCATGTCAGCAACGCTGGAAGTATAAAAGCAAGTATATTCTGCCCGGCTATGATACTCCATTGGAGTGCATTGCCATTTAGGGGGAGCAATCCTATTAAAGTAGTAAAGAACAGACCACATATCATAAGCCCCATAAGCACCAATACAAATTGGCAGATATCTATTAACTTTTTCATTTCAGTCGAATTTCTTACGTCGGAAGATGAAGTTGCGTCCAAGATATTTCTCTCGCACTACAGGATTCTCTGCCAATTGTTCACTCGTTCCACGGAACAGAATTCTGCCTTCGAATAGAAGGTAGGCCCTGTCTGTGATGCTTAGTGTCTCAGGGGCGTTATGGTCTGTGATAAGGATACCGATATTTTTCTCTTTTAGCTTATAGACTACACTCTGAATATCTTCCACAGCTATAGGGTCTACGCCGGCAAACGGCTCGTCGAGCATGATGAATTTCGGATTGATTGCAAGGCAACGCGCAATTTCTGTGCGGCGACGTTCGCCTCCCGATAATTGATCTCCAAGGTTCTTGCGCACTTTATGGAGATTGAATTCTTCGATGAGTTCCTCAAGTTTCTCTTTCTGCTGCTCCTTTGTCATCTTTGTCATTTCAAGTACAGCTCGGATATTGTTTTCCACTGTGAGCTTTCTGAATACGGATGCCTCCTGAGCAAGATAGCCGATTCCGAGTTGGGCACGTTTGTAGACAGGATACCCGGTGATATCTTGATCATCGAGGAAAATCTTTCCGGAATTAGCGGTGATGAGTCCTGTCGTCATATAGAAAGTAGTGGTCTTTCCGGCTCCATTAGGTCCGAGGAGACCAACAATCTCTCCCTGCTTGACATAGATAGAGACCTTATTCGCCACAGTGCGCTTTCCATATTTCTTGACAAGATCTTTTGTGCGTAGGATACCCTTTTCCGGTTCAGCTTCGATAATCTCTTCTTCAAGGCCACCTTCAGGGGTTTCGAGAAATATATCTTCTTCATTTTCTTTTATCATGGTGTCTGGCATGACACCGGTCTCGATCATATCCTCCGCGATTTCAGATTGTGAAATCTCAAAAGTCTTATGTTTATCTGCCACTTCTCCTTCCAGTCCTTCACCATTTGAGATTGGAATGTCGGTTTCGGATTCTGATGTGAGCTTGGGTTCGTCAGTCTTCTTCTTTGGGAATAATGGGAAAATCTTCATTGCTTTTTCTTATATGATGGGAGAAGTGTGCGAATATAGTCGGTGAGGAGTTTTATAGCCACTTGGTTGTTTCCACCCTGTGGTATTATAAGATCTGCATATCTTTTTGATGGTTCGATATGCAGTTCATGCATCGGCTTGAGGGTCTCTTGATATCGGTCGATGACCATCTTTGGAGTTCGTCCACGTTCGATACAGTCACGATGGATTACACGTATGAGGCGCTCATCTGCATCCGCATCCACAAACACTTTGACATCCATACGGTCGCGCAGTTCCTTTTCGCAGAGCACGAGTATGCCTTCAACTACTACAACTTCGCGTGGCTCGATTAAGACTGTTTCCTTCTGTCGGGAGCAGGTCAGGAAGTCGTATGTAGGTCGATGGATGGCATGACCCGCTTTCAATTCGTCGAGCTGTTTGGTCAGGAGTTGCCAGTCGATTGCCTTAGGTTCGTCATAGTTCATCTTGAGGCGTGTCTCAAGAGGGATATGATGATTGTCGTTATAGTAGCAGTCTTGCGGAAGCACTGCTACTTCATCTTTCGGAAGAGATTCTATGATCTTTCTGACAACTGTGGATTTCCCGGAACCGGTGCCTCCGGCTATGCCTATTACTAACATATATTATTT
>CAMWLX010000410.1 GCA_947175225.1 uncultured Porphyromonadaceae bacterium | reverse complement strand
GAATAGTGTTGCCCCGCTAATCGCCAAAAAAGAAAAAATAAAGATAATGTTAGGGAGATTTTTAAGGGGCAAAAGGTCTTTTGGGACAATAAAGTTAAATCACTATTAGAAACTAATTAGATATGAATCATTCAAAGAAAATGACTTCGATGGGGTTTGACTCCATCGTGCCGGTTGATGACCTATGTATGGCTGCCGGATTTGTTTGTAACTCTCATCGTCGTGCTTTGAGACACTATGCTCTCCCTGATGGTCGGGAACTGACCGTGAACACCGCCCGTAACGAATGGGCTATGAAAAATCCGGACTGCTATGGCAGTGCATCACAGCTTGTCAAAAAACTTGGGTTGACAAGGTTGACAGAAGGTGACAATTTCGGAATAGCATTCTCACTTGTGGAGAAACTTTATACAGAGCGAGATAGTATTCCGGCAACCTTCGGCTATACAACACTCAGTAGACCTATCTGGGATTTTACGGATACCTGCCATCCTAAAAATCGGGAACTTGGAAGACTGGTTACCCGATACGGCTTGTCAATGGATAACGTGAAATTCCACACCCTCGAAGGTTCGTTGCCCCATGTCAAGAGTCAGAAACCAGAGCGTGTCTTAGCTATGTCGGTTGGTGATAACCACGAAAGTTTCATGGCTTTTAACGGGCATAGGTTCCGCCAAATCGGTGATGACGGAATCAGCACAGTAGGACACCGCAGGAAAGACCAGACCTGTATGGTCTATGAAAATCTGCTCGACTTCCTTACCCTTATGGAATCGGTGATACGTAATAATGTTTACCCGATTATGGCTCGCCGCTATCACATTATCTTGAACGGGAAACGAGGACTCGCCGAGACTTGCGAGTACCTGAAATCTAATCCAGACTTTCTTGAGGTGCGCTGCTTTATGCCGAAAAATGAGTTTGGACATGCAGCCTTCACTGCTATATATGATGCTGTAAAAGGGACTGCCATCGACCGCTCAGATTTATTCCAAGGCTTCGGATCGTTGTTTGAAAAGTACCGCCCGAAGATATCGGAATCATACATAAAATGGAAGGTATCTCAGGTTAAGAAGGATAGCAAAGTTGACGTATGGGAGATAAGGAATGTCGGACAAAATGAGGTGATACCTAAGGTCGAGAAACATCCTTCATCTAGAGTGGAAAAGAGCGCGGTTATCGACCGGTAGGAAGGAGGACTGAAGTTATGAAGGCCTTTTTGCTCCCTAGAATTCGGGTGGCTCTGCAAGATGTGTTTTTGTCAGACACTCCGCTGTTGCTCCGTACTGAAAAAATACCCTTGCAAGGGGAAACCCCTCGACCCGATTTGTCCGACAGACTACAAGTGAAACCTTCGGTTTACAGCCGTGAAAATTTTGTCATAGAATGAACGCAAGAGTAGGAAAATCGTCCGACATTTCCCAAAGTCTGGGCTATGCGCAAAATCACGAGAAAGACGGTGGCATACTGTTCGCAAATTTCACCGATCTGTCGGCATCGCCGGAGGAACAGGCGCAGGACTGGATGGCAACAGCCAACGATTACAGGACGCAATGCTACACGATCATCATTTCATTCACTCCGGAAGAAACAGCCATGCTGCGCTCGATGCCGGACAACGGACGCGACAAAGTCAGGACTATCATAAAGGATTTTCTTGATGAGCTGGGGCAGCGTGGAAACAATGTATCGGCATGTCCGTATATTGTGGCTCGTCATGACAATACCGACAATGAGCATTATCACATCGTTATCCGAACTACCGACATCAACGGCAAACGGTTCTGCGACAAGTTTATAAACAAGAACGCTAACCGAGCTGCTGCCTGTATCGCTATGAAGTACGGTTTGGAGACTGCCCGGAAAGCTGCTGAACGAGAGAAGGCTCATCAGGAGGCTGAAGGCAAACGCCGGAAAGATAGGACCGCAAGACAGCATAAGCCATCGGCTACCCAGTCTCAGATTGACGAGAAGATGCGGCGCAAAAGGGCTGTCGAAGAGGCTCAGAAGCGCAAGGCGAAACTCAAATACCTCATTGAGAAAGCGGCCATAGGGACTACTGATTTTGTTGGGGCACTCGCCGCCGATGGTCTGACTTTATTCACAGATCCGAAAAAGGGTCTTTGTGTAAAAATGACTGATACTGACGGCAAGGAACGGAGTTACAGCCTGCAAAAGGATCTTGGCATTGACATGAATATCATTCCACCTGTCAACATCACTCTACCCAGAACACCAAAGCCACACGCTTCTAAAGTTACCACATCTCCGGCTATGAACCAACCAGCTCAATCTTCTCCCTTGAAACCAAAATCCCAGATTCCCGGTGTGGCGAATATCAAGGATGCTCCATCCGGTAGCTCACGCAACGCCGAGTATGAGATTCGTGACGGTAAGGGCACTGATGATCCTGATGATGAATGGAAAAGACGTAATGGATATAAAATGTAAAAACAATATTTATGAAACATAAACCCTCAGCCCTGCAACGCAGGCGCAAACATAATAACTCAGACGAAAATTTGTCTGAACGTATCACTTTCAGACTCTCGCCTATTGAGCGAAAGTCTCTGGAGGAGAAAGCCAAAGAACGAGGTTTGAAACTCAGCCTTCTGTGTCGCCTCATTGTAATGCGTCGGAAAATCCCTGATCGTTCTCCTCAGACGCTACAGTGGTTCCGTGATCTCGTGGGTATGCAGAACAATCTTAACCAGATTGCTCACCATCTGAACATTACAAAAGAATCCGACCAATGGGCTATTGAGGCTATTCGCTTCATTGCCGAGGAAATCAAAAAAGCAAAAACCATCTTAACCGTAAATAATTATGAACAATCCATTTGATAACGTGCCATCCACAGCTGATGTGCCGGAAACATTTGACAAGAAAACTATAACAGCACTGGCTTCACTGGTCGAACGATTTGAGGCAGCAATAAGCCGAGAAGAAGCTGTAGCCAAGAATCAGGAAGAACTTGCCGGAGTAATGTTTGAAACCTTCCTTGACGATGACGGCTCGATAAAAGACATCGCTCACTCTGCGGAGATAATCTCTGCCATTCGCCAAAACCAATCGGCTATGGATAGATACTGCGAGCGCATCGAAAAAGCTCAACGTAAAATACCATCAAGCATTGAGGCACACCTCTGCGATGAAGACCGCGAACGCCTTGACACTAATTTCATCAGGTTGAAGAATCTGATCAAACTCAATTTCCCTATCGTTATCGGTCTCGGTGTGTTTGTCGGTATCTGCATTTTTGGAAGTATTATGGTATCTTACTCCGCATCTAATAAAACATGAGTACGAGAAGCGCATAACGGAACTTGACGGTTGGCATCAGGAAAACACCGAGGCAATCGCCTTCGGACAATTCTTCCATGAGAACTACCCCAAGAAGTACCGCGAATGGCAAACTGGACGCTGGCAGCAAGACATAGCTTACCGTGACTCCCTCATCCGTGCCCACTCCCTCGACCGCCTGAAACGCCTCCACGAAGACAAGAAGTGACTATTTTCCCTGAGAATCCGACAAGAACTATCCTACTTGTCGATTTTCTATGTTATTGAGCATAAACCCTTGGTCACAAACGATAAGTTTATTAACTTTGCGTTAAAATTTAATTTCTTATTTAATGGAGACAAAAACAGAACGTCAAAAACTAAATAGAATAAAAGCAGTATTGGCA
>CAMWLX010000409.1 GCA_947175225.1 uncultured Porphyromonadaceae bacterium | reverse complement strand
CAGATATGGTTATCTGACTTATTTGCTTATTCGAAAAAGCTCCTCCTTTAATATATTTTACGGATGAAGGAATTGTGATAATCTTATCTTTTCCGAAAAATCTGTATAATGTTTCTCTATCATATGATAGCAGAAATCCATCCTCAACTTCAAAGCTTAAAGATTTATTTATGATTGATTTTATACTTGAGCAAAAAACATTATTCCCAATTCTTTTTAGTGACTTGGGAAGAGTAACTTGGTATATTTTATGCACATGGTAGTAATCAATAGCATCATACATGTCATTAATACTATAGTCACATAGCACTTCACAACCTTCCTTGATTAATACTTCTCCAGATTTATTGCCCACTGACAAAAGGCATCTGCCACTCTTTGAATACTTTAATCCATCCGTAATCTCAACTTGGTTATATACCTTATCGGTTACGAACGTCTCATCACACAATTCAGTTGAACAACAAAGTCTTTCAAGATGATTTTCTGCCCATGAACACCCATCAAACGAATAAATCGAGGCTAAATAATATTTATACGCTTTATTGTAATTTTTAGTGGTTCCAAGTCCTTTTTCATAACAAAATCCAAGTAGTCCAAGAACATTTGCATTAGAGCAGTCGTGATAACGAACAAGGAGAGAGAAGGCAGTATCGCAATTCCGCTCTACACCTTTCCCATATAAATAACACCTACTAAGAAGAAATATAGCATCCGTATTTCCTTGTTGTGCTGATTTTTTTAGCCATGCTATTGATTTGGTTAAATCAGTAGCCGTGGTAGTATTACCTTCGTAATAAGCCAATCCAACTTGATACTGGGCAAGCGAATCCCCAAGTTCTGCGGCTTTCTGCAAATATTTAAAACTCTTCTCTAAATCTTTTGAAACTAATTCTCCTTTTGCAAAAAGTTCTGATAGTTTTAGAATAGACTTTGTATAGTTTAATTCTGATGCCTGTTTTAGAAGAGATATATCATTACGCCTTCCTAGACGAGACGATACGAATAACCATTCAATTGCAGGCGCAAAATTCAATGCTTTTGCCTTTTCTATACATTCCAATGCATATTCAGGATTCTTATACTGAGCGAATTCCCCAGCTCTACATAAGGCAAAGTCAATATTGTTTTGACGCATTTTTGAATTAATACTATCCTCGTCTTGACTAAAGAGGTGGTAACAATACCTACATATTGAGCACGATGTATTAACGTTCCCTAATAATTTCGCAAAATAGTTCCATTGCAAGGCTCTATAATTATTCTTTGGAGTGAATATACTCTTATGATAAGTATTCCCTAATTGCAGCATGGCATTCGAATCTCCACTTAAAGCTTCAGAAATAAGTCTTAGTTCTAATTCCCTATTCCTTTTCAGTTCGTCATAAAAAACACTATATAACATTTCACGTTCAATGTATCCAACACTGTTAACCATCAAATACGCAGATAATAGCTTGGATACATAGACATCATTTAGGAATTTACTTGAATACGAAACAAATGCCTCTCTTCCCATGGAGAGATAGAAACTCATGGGCTTGTGTTCTATAGTGATTAACTTAACAATGAGGGTAAGATATATTCCTGCATAATCATCTATATATTCATTAAAATCTGTAGGTTTTCGATTGGTATATTGAAATTGGGGTGTACCGGTTTCTGAAGATTGCATTCCTTGCAAGGCTGGTACAAACATTCCATCGTAATCCACTAAAACCATAGAGCCATCAGGCTGAACAAGAATATTGTCAGGTTTGAGGTCTCCATGTGCGAAGTTAGATGTTAATAAGTCTTCAACAAGATTCCGGAAATTTTCATATAACGTATTTAATTTTGAGTCATCTGTTGCATTATTTTCAATATATTCTTCTAATCCACAACCATCAATCCAATCCATCACTACCACTGGAAACTCTGACTCTGAGGTTTGGCCGGAGTCAACAAATAATTCGTTTTCATAGAATTTAACCGAAATAAGATATTTTCCTCTGGAGGTTTTAGAGAAAAAACTAGAAATGGCCATGTAATTTTCGCGTCTATTTACCTGATCTCTAGTAAAGCACTTGACGGCATACATTTTGCCATCTTTCTCATCCCTCATCTTGAAGACGACAGCAAAGTTTCCGCTCGACATCACCGGATCACCATGACTGTCAAGCACAGGACGAAGTGAAGCCAATTCATTGAAATTGTCTTCTGCCGAGAGTATCGCCTCCCTATATTCTGATATCAATGGGTATTCCATATATTCTTGTCGTTATAAAATCACTTTATATATAGTCAGCACCCATAGGCGCAAGTCGTGTCGTATATATATTCAGAATCCAATGAGGTGAATTTACATTGTTTTGTTTGATATTTGTATTATAAGGATTGATCTATACTGTTATTTGGTAAATATTTGCGAACATATCGTATATTCGGGTTTTAGCCGCCTCTATATTATTATTAGCTTTCCGATTTATAAAAATGCATGAACTTGATTCGTCAAAATGAGTGATATAAAAAATCTTCTCACCGAAGAGTCTTCGAACCAATTCCGTATATATTCGATATCGTTGTGTCTTATGTGGTCCTTCTATATAATTGGCCCTATCATAGGTCCGTGAACCGTTGAATGCGAAGGATGAATTCGGGTATTGTCGTAAAATGTCAGGGATTACTGAAGCACAAGTCTCCATAATTCGTTTTGTTTCAACAGCCGTAAATAAATCAAGCACTCTCGAATACTTGTATTCCGAGTGCTTGCATCGTGAGCAATAATATTTTATTGCGAAGCAATCATCGTATTTTTCAGCTCTTGCAATATATTTGAATAAGCTCTTGTATTTGCTTGATTCTGCAAAGAAAGAATAAATATGCGTTATCTCAGGATCTCCTTTTGAAGTATCCCTCTTTCTGTCAATTTGTATGAATCGGAGTGTGTATGGTGGCATATCACGGGACGAGCTTATTTACGGAATAAGGTCCGGTAGTGTAAGTGTGCAGTTTCTCACCACGACAAGAAACACTACGAAGGCTTAAAGGCTCATAATCTGATTTATGCACCCAGCCGAGCCGTTGGCCTTTGGATTGGCTTTTGCTCCGAGTAGAGCGGACTTCTTTCGTATTATTGAATAAACTTCCCATATCGTTGTATTTTATCTTGCAAAAATAATAAAAGTTTTATCATATAACAAATTATTCAATGAGATTTATTAGATCTGGCTGATTTTTATATTTTTTTCATCTTAGGTAAGGTTCACACGAAGGCTGCAGAGGTAGTCGAAACCCACATAATATTTTTTTCTGCGCCCCTCTGCCTGTTCCACTATGTGTAATCGTTATCTGAAGACGACAGCGAAGTTCCCACTCGATATCACAGGATCACCATGACCGTCAAGCACAGGCCGAAGCGAAGTCAATTCATTGAAATTGTCTTCCGCCGAGAGTATCGCCTCCCTATATTCTGATATCAGTGGATATTCCATAAGTACTTGTCTTTATGGTCTACGTTATATTCTACTTTATAGACCACTTTACTATATATTTAAGCGAGTTCTTTGATGTCACATTGAAGTGTACTCAGCAATCGCAAAGATAATAATTTTTCGTCAAACTCACTCACTAAGTGATTAAATTTTTATCCGTATTCCATAAAATTCCTTTTTTATAAATTCGGGAGTTTGACAGTTTGGTCTCGTAACTTGCTGAAAAAATTTTTTTATGAATT
>CAMWLX010000408.1 GCA_947175225.1 uncultured Porphyromonadaceae bacterium | reverse complement strand
ATTTTATTATATTTGCAACGTTTAATAAGAAACCGTTCACATGAATAGGAAAGTAAAAATCAGCACATATTCGATGATAATGACCATCATCAGTTTTTTAGTACTTGTGGCATCGATGATTATTAATCTTAATAATGGTCAAATAGTCCTTTCATATATTATTGGGGGATTGCTAATCGTGCTATGTGGGTTGTCATTGTTTTTTACACCCATTACAATTTCTGTTGATGATACCGACCTCAATGTCAATATGACCCTTAGAGTTAAATCTATTCCTTTGAATAGTATTGAGTCAGTGTTGATATGCCCTCCAACAATGTCGGAGAAACGTATCTTGGGAAGCGGCGGATGGTTCGGATATTGGGGATGGTTTCGCGAGCCATCTATTGGCAAATATTTTGCTTACTATGGGAAAGCATCCGATTGTTTTCTTGTCAGGCTTAAGAATGGCAGACTATATATGCTTGGATGTTCAGATCCTCTATCAATCATGGAGTGTATTAACAAAAAAATGAAAAAATGACAAGGCGATGCATTACAACATTATAATTTGTTTGTTGCTTCTTATTAGCTCAATATCTACATCAACAACTGTAAATGCTCAGATTCTGAAGAAAGCCGGAGAATTATTCTTGCCTTCTCAATCCACTCATCATTCTGATTCATCGAGCAATGGCGGAGCAGACTTTTATCAACATGAGGCTAAGTCTGACTCTTTACAAGTGCAAGAACTGAAGCTTCAGATAGAGCAAATGAAGCTAAATGAAATATTGCTGAAATCTAAGCTTGAGGAAACCAACCAGCATCAACTTGCTGATTCATTGAAAAAGGCAGTGAAGCTTCAGCGCATAGACTCTCTTCGTGCTGTCACTCCCGGAGTGCCAATAGTGGTAGAAGAGGATACTCTCTTCAAGATATATGCTGCTCGTGGAGGGCATTCAGCTTTAGACAGAGCTGAGACCACTACAGAAACTATCATAAAGATAGGTAAAGATAGAAGATTACACCGAGATTCGGTCTATCTTCTCGATAATGAAACATATATCGACATAATGTATGGTGATAAAGTGATCATCAGTGTCACTGAGAATGATGCGTTATGGCATGCCACTACCCCGATGATATTAGCTGAAACATGGATGCCAATCATTGCTGATAAGATCTCTCTTCTAAAAGCTGAAAACAGTTTTTGGCAGATTTTGAAAAGGGCTGCTCTCTTTGTGCTTGTCATCATTGTGCAATATATGATACTCAAGCTAATCAATTTCCTTTTTAGAAAACTTAGGAGAGAGATTATTTGGCTAAAAGTGCATAAGCTCAAGCCACTCGTAATCCGAGATTATGAACTTCTGAATACTAAATATCTGTGCAGAGCCTTGATTGTCTTATGCAGATTTCTTCGCTATGTAGTTCTAATTTTTTTCTTTATTATCACAGTCCCTATTCTTTTTTCTATTTTCCCACAGACAGAGAGTCTTGCATATAAGATATTCTATTATATTATAGACCCGGTCAAAATGGTGGTGAAGGCCATAATAGAATATATACCTAATATTTTTATCATAGCCATCATATGGTATTGCGTGAGATATATTGTTAAAGGACTGAAATATATCACGGAAGAGATAAAGAGTGAGAAACTCAAAATATCAGGATTTTATTCCGACTGGGCAGAACCGACCTTTAATATAATTCGCTTCTTACTATATGCATTTATGATAGCTATGATTTATCCTTATCTTCCGGGTTCGGAATCAGGAGTATTTCAGGGTATATCTGTTTTTGTCGGTTTAATTGTTTCTTTGGGATCAAGTTCGGTGATATCCAACTTCATAGCCGGATTTGTGATCACATATATGCGTCCGTTCAAGGCCGGAGATTTCATAAAGGTCAATGACACAATGGGGAATGTTGTGGAAAAATCACCTTTCATCACCAGAATTCGCACAATAAAGAATGAAATAGTGACGATTCCCAATTCTTTTATTACTACTTCAGACACAGTCAATTATTCAGCCTCAGCGCGTCAGTATGGTCTTATTATACATACGATGTTTACAATGGGCTATGATGTGCCTTGGCGAACAGTCCATAGCTTGCTGATAGAGGCTGCCTTAAAGACCAATGGAATACTTGAGCATCCGGCGCCGTTCGTTCTTGAAACGGAGATGAACGACAATTATATGTGTTATCAGATCAATGCATATATCAAGGAGGCAGATGATATGCCGGTGATAATGTCAGATATGCTTCAGAATATTCAAGATGCCTTTAATGAAGCAGGAATTGAACTCTTCGCGCCACATCATTTCACTACTAAGTCGAAGTGCGATGTGGCTCCGGTCAAGGTAGAAATCTCTGCGTTGGGGAAGTGATTCGGAATTTGCGACTGAATACTAATCTACATGGCGTTCGGCATGGTAGGAGGAGCGGACCATTGGGGCTGATTCCATATGACGGAATCCCCTGCGCAGGCCTTCAAGTCGATATTGCTCGAATATCTCCGGATGAACATACTCTTGGACAGGGAAATGTCTGGAAGAAGGCTGGAGATACTGTCCGATGGTCATTACCTCACATCCTGCATCAAGGAGATCATCCATAGTCTGTAGAATCTCATCTGGAGTTTCTCCAAGTCCGAGCATAATTCCACTTTTAGATCGAATCCCACTTTTTGCAATCTGTCTGATCACTTTTAAAGATGTGTCATAAGTAGCATAGCAGCGTACATCAGGAGTGAGTCTTCTGACAGTCTCAAGGTTATGGGAGATTACATTTGGCTTTTCATCTATTATCATCTTGACCAACTCTTCACGCCCTTGAAAATCAGGTATGAGCACTTCCATTGTGACGTCAGGGCAATCTTTTTTGAGTGTTCTGATCATCTCAGCCCAATGGCTTGCACCTAAGTCAGGAAGATCATCGCGGTCAACAGAAGTTATGACGATGTGTTTCAATTTCAAAGATTTCACCGACTCCACAATATCGCTAATCTCTTTCTTGTCGAGAGGAAGAGGGCGCCCTGTAGCAACATTACAGAATTTGCAGCTACGGGTGCATACATTGCCTCCTATCATAAAAGTGGCCGTTCCATTCCCCCAACATTCCCCACGGTTGGGACACATTCCGCTTGAGCAAATAGTATGAAGGTGCTTCTCATTGAGGAGTCCAACCACTTGACTTGTCTTAAATCCTTTGGGGAGTTTTATCTTGAGCCATTCAGGCTTTCTTCTGAAATCTTCCATTATTATTCTTCTGTTGTCTCGGGTGTCACGGGTGTCTCTTCTTTTTTAGTATTCTCTGTTTCTTGAGTTGAACTCTCATTGACTGATGTTGCCGATGGTTCTTCTACAGATTTGTTGTCCTTTTCAATATTTGTTGTTGCTGGTTCTTGTTTCTTTTCCTTTGGTTTGTAGTCAGAATTAGTATGAGCAGGTATGCCTCCTGATTGGGTCAGCATCTTCTTCACCTTTGATGCGCTTCCGCTGCTATAGGCATTGAATACATTGAAGCAGACTGCAATATCGGTTATTCCATTTTTATTTACGTACTCTTTCAAATTATGAGTGAAATAACGGAAGTCGATCACATGCACTTCATTGAAGCTATAGAAAAGATTGCCGGGGACAGCATTGCCATACGAATCCTTAATGATAAGAAGTTTGCGATTTCCCGGAGTTGAAGTCTTTACTTTGACATAGGCTTGGTCTGTGCCTATA
>CAMWLX010000407.1 GCA_947175225.1 uncultured Porphyromonadaceae bacterium | reverse complement strand
AGTTTTTCTGATTTCACACGATACTTATCAATTACCGTGCCAAAAATAAAACAATCCGGAGTTCTCACGGATTAACAATTAACATTATTTAAAAAAAGGCGGCTCGGACAACCGAACCGCCTGAAAATATCATAATAGCACCGATGATTAACGCACTACTTTCTTTTCTCCATTTATAATATAAATGCCCGGAGCAGAAGCACTCTTCAATTTACGGCCTGAAAGATCGTAGATAGCATTCACTGAATTTTCAGTAGCAATCTGAGATACTCCAGAAGTATTTCCCATATCAAAAACATAAGAGATACCATCATCCGAGTAATCCCAAACATTTTCAACACCAAGAACAATTTCTGACAAATCGGGAGTAGCATAAGCTCTTCCAGTCAGCAACACTTCTGTGTATGACAATACGTAGTCTTCCAACTCTTCATTCCATACCTGCTGTTGAACTTCGAAAACGAGGTTTTCATCCATCCATGACTTATAAACAGGCTGATGCCCAGAAATCCAATCATACATTTCTATTGCCTCTCCATCCTTGAGGACGAAAGACTGAGGCGCAACATTCTTATTGATATAAGCCAAAGCCACGCCATCATTACCAAGGTAAGTGAGGACAAAGTCTTTTTGCTGTTCGTATTTTGTCACATTGCCTGACTCTATATCAAAAACCCAAATAAATTTATCCGGAACAACAAACCATGAAGAAGGATTTCTCTCTCCTATCACCTCAACAGTGCAGGCATATTTCTTGCCATCAGGAGAAATACGAATGGAATTGAATTGATAGTCGGGAATAAGTTTTTTCATCTCATAAAAAGTATCCATCCAGGCATTGAACTTTGATTGCCATTCTTCATTTAAGACTAAAAATTCATTCATGGCCTCGTCAAAGGCCTTGATTTCTTCTTCAGTCATATAATCCTTATACAGAGGGTATGGAAGAGTGTATCCTGAATTGTAGTACTCCTGTAAAGCATCAGTGTAAGCCTGAATTTCAGCAGGGGTCATAAACGATTCTTCAGTAGGATAGACAGGTCCTTGATCACCAGGGTATTCAGGAAATACTATTCCTTCAGGATGCAAAGCCTCATCGTCAGGAATCTCATAGCTCCATTCCCCTTCTTCATTTTCTCTATAAAGAATAGGATAGGCAAGCATACCGGTAGCGTTCACAATTTGACCGATAATTGTCTTGCCGTCGTGTGAGATAGTCAAAGCAGTGATCATCTGAGGAATTCTACCAGTAAAATCCACATCAGGATGAGGGAGCATCACCGGAGCTCCAAATTCACCGGAAGATGGATCCCAATCCCAGATACAGGGAGCTTGCATCAATACATCCTCATTCCCGGAGCTAATACTTGCGACTCCAATAGATCCACAGATACGTTGACCATCAGGAGTGATAGCGTGAACAGTATTCGATGAAGTAGCGTAAGCGGGAATTTCAATAAGATTCCATTCTCCGTCGATCCAATAGGAAGCCTCGGTATCGTCAAAATAACCTAGTACCACCCCATTGTTGCTTACACATTGGCTAATGCCGGGAGCGTATCTACCGTTACCTGATTCAGTAGTATATTCATAAACTTTATTTGAATTGAGATCGAAAATTTTCATCCCGGAGTAACCATCCGAAACGACATATTGTCCGTCGGGAGAAAGAGAATACACGAGTGTATTCTCAAGCATTTTAGGCTCAAGTTGGTCGGCAGCAAGAGCAGGAAAGCATAACGCTGAGGCCACTGTAAGCAGTAAAATCTGTTTCATAGAAAGGTGGTGTTTAAAAGTGAATATTATTCTTGAGTTGCGGAGTCTTCATTTTCTGAAGCTTCTGCATCGTCTTCAGTGAATTTAGTGTATCCTTGAGAAATAAGAAGGTTGTACCAGTTGAAAAGTTTCTTAATGTCGGAAGGATATACTCTATCACGGTCGAAGTCTTCAACAGCCTTAGCAAATTCTTCGCGCAGCATATCATTATCCATTGCCTTGACATCAATTTTTTTGCCTTCCTCCACAGCATATACACGGTCAAGGATCTTATCAAGCGGAAGGTCTTCCCCTACTGTATACATGGCAATGTCACCAAGACATACCACCCTGTCGCGAGCTCCGAGTGGAAATCTCTTTTTGCTCACCATGTCTTCTACGAGAAGAGTTCTTTTTCCCGGAGTGATGATTTTGAAGAGCCCGGGTTTTCCTGTAATTGAAAGTATTTCTTTTAACATGATTATTTTCTTCTATTTTGATGTTTAAATTTTGTATTCTTTATCTTACGAGGGTATATTCCACAGAATCAGAATGGAGTCTTGGATTGACGGCTGTGATGCCTTTAATTGGCTCGATTCTAAGTGGAAGCCTTTCTCCCCGATGCTCTGCAAGATCATTATAATCCACCACGACTCTCACAGGCTTCTTATCGTCGGAAAATTCACTCATTGGCACATAGTAGCTAACCCTAACATTTGATGGGAAAAGAAGCAAATTTTCATCTTGCGGAACATTCTCGGCTACTACCGTCACCATATCTTCCTTTGTCACGAGAGGCTCAACATTGACCTTGACATTGACAGTCTCCGGAATAAGTCGCACTCCCGGAATGTCTCGGAGTTCTGAAATAAAACTTATCGTCTCTGAAAGATCTTGCTCTACATACGACTTAGTCATTACCCTATGGAGAGTGTCGATAATTTCTCTTGGACCATATGCAGTCACACGAGGAGGGGTAGAGACCGGATGTCCATAGACGATAAAACCTGCTTTTGCACTTGCCTTGACTTCAGCAATGACAGGCACTGATTTTCCGGGACGATCAGTATAGACTAATCTCAGAGAGTCAAGACTGCTTGACAGGATTGTAGAAGTGTTTCCAAATGTCTCTTTCAGTGCTGACATAATATCGGATTTCGAGCATATCATCTGTCCATTCTCTGCCAATTCGCGGAAGTTTAGAGATACTGTAGGGGTCTTCATCCATATAGTACGCATCAGACTTGACCCTTTGTCTCTTACTTCTACATGAAGCGTTTTTGGAACATTTGAGATGAATGTGATTGAATCCGGCTTATTGATGATCTTTACATTGACTACACATCCGTTTTGTACGGAATCGTTGAGCGTCAAGATTAGCCAAAACATTGCAGATATGCCAACAAAAACCGCAAAAGTAAGCATGCTCCGGAATCTTGAAGACTTCCGGAGATTTTTACACCAATCTCCTATTATACTTAGTGATGGTTTTTGCATTTTGTCGATTTCGGCAATGATTCAGACTATTACTGCTGTGCGTTAGGATTATCTACTCCAGCCGGGAACACTGATCCCTTATCAACTTTCATTTGAACTCCGGGAGCAACTTCGATCATTACAGTAGAATCCGAAATGTCCTTGAGTTTCCCATGGATGCCGCCAGCAGTAACCACTCGGTCGCCCGTCTTCATAGCTTCACGAGCTTTCTTGATTTCTTTTTGTTTTTTCTGTTGCGGACGGATCATGAAGAAATAAAAGATCACGATCATAGCCACGATCATAAGCATTCCGCTGAGACCTCCGCCTCCGGCTGCTTGCTGAAGAAGAATTGAATTCATATCTGTTAGTTTATATTAATTATTTCTTTAGTTTTCCACTTTCTTTTAAGTTGCTGATAACTGAGGCAAGCAGTCCATTGATAAATGATCCGCTCTTAGCTGAAGAATAACTCTTTGCTATCTCAATA
>CAMWLX010000406.1 GCA_947175225.1 uncultured Porphyromonadaceae bacterium | reverse complement strand
CACTCAGCTCGACTGCGAGATGAGCTTCTTAGAGCAGGAAGACGTCATCGATATGTTTGAAGGTCTCGTAAAGCATATATTCAAATATGTAAAGGGCATCGATTTCACCGAACCTTTCCCCCGCATGACATGGAACGATGCAATGCGCCTTTACGGCAGCGACAAACCGGACATCCGTTTCGGAATGCAGTTTGTAGAACTAACCGACCTTGCAAAGGGACATGGCTTCTCAGTAGTAGATGATGCTGAGCTCACTGTCGGCATACTCGCCAAAGGATGTGCCAACTATACCCGCAAACAAATCGACGGCTTGACCGACTTCGTGAAGCGTCCGCAAGTCGGGGCAAAAGGACTTATGTGGGTGAAGTTTGAGCCGGATGGCAGCATCAAGAGCTCAGTAGGCAAATTCTTCACTCCGGAAGAGCTTCAGGAATGGGGCAAGCGTGCCGGTGCTGAACCCGGCGACCTCCTTCTCGTGATGAGCGGGGATGCAATGAAGACGCGCAAGCAGCTTTGCGAACTTCGCCTTGAGATGGGCAATCGTCTCGGACTCCGCGACAAGAACACATTCGCTTGCCTTTGGGTCGTAGACTTCCCTCTCTTCGAATGGGACGAGGAGACTCAACGCTACTATGCAATGCACCATCCATTCACATCCCCGAATCCGGAAGACATTCCGATGCTGCGCACTGACACCGGGAAAGTACGCGCCACTGCCTACGACATTGTAGTCAACGGCACAGAGCTTGGCGGCGGATCAATCCGTATCCACGACTCAGAATTGCAGAATGAGATGTTTGAACTTTTAGGTTTCACTCCGGAGAAGGCTCAGGAGCAGTTTGGCTTCCTTATGAGTGCATTCCAATATGGTGCGCCTCCTCACGGCGGTTTGGCACTCGGTTTTGACCGCTTCGTATCGATATTGGCAGGACTCGACAGCATCCGCGACACCATTGCATTCCCGAAAAACAACTCAGGACGCGACGTAATGAACGAGTCCCCCTCCCCCATCGATCAGGCGCAGCTCGACGAGCTGGAACTGCAGCTCAAACCATCGAGCAAGTGAATAGTGAATAGTGAATAATGAATAGTGAATAATATAAATTCTCAATTCTAAATTCTCAATTCTAAATTAAATCAAGTGATTAAAGTTAAGGAAATAGCAAAAGCGATTGAAGACTTCGCTCCACTCTGCCTGAAGGAAGACTGGGACAACCCGGGCCTTCAGGTAGGAGATCCCGATATGGAAGTGACCGGAGTTCTTCTCTGCCTTGATGTGACCGAAGATATTCTCCGGGAAGCCCTGAAGCGCGACTGCAACATGATTGTCAGCCATCATCCCCTGATATTCGGAGGTCTGAAGCGTCTGACCGGGGCTACCCCCACAGAGCGCATTGCAGCCGGGGCTCTCCGCGACAATATCGCGATCTACTCTGCCCATACCAATCTCGACTCAGCATTCGAGGGAGTGAGCTATGAAATGGCCCACATGCTCGGCCTGAAAGAATGCCGTC
Source organism: uncultured Porphyromonadaceae bacterium (assembly GCA_947175225.1). Taxonomy (GTDB): domain Bacteria; phylum Bacteroidota; class Bacteroidia; order Bacteroidales; family Muribaculaceae; genus Lepagella. The sequence continues at coordinate 2,207 of CAMWLX010000406.1, read as the reverse complement.
CGCTTGAAAAGAACCTTCACGGCGACGAATCGCAGGGTCTTGGAATCGTAGGTAAAGTCTCTCCTACCCCGAAATTGGAGTTTCTGAGAAAGGTGAAAGACACCTTTGAAGTGAAAGACCTGCGCTATTCTGCTCAAACTCCCGGCATTGTAGTCAGGAAAGTGGCTCTTTGCGGAGGATCGGGCGGCAGCCTCATCAAGAATGCTATTAAGTCGGGTGCAGATGTCTATATCTGCGGCGACCTGAAGTATCATGACTTCACAAGCTATGGATCAGACATCCTGCTTGCCGACATAGGGCATTTCGAGAGTGAACTTTGCAGCCGCAAGATTCTGAGCCGTGCCATACGGACGGCTCATCCCGACTGCGTGATTTACTTCTCGGAAAGCGAAAGGAGCCCGATAGGAGTAATCTCCTAATTAACAATGAAAAATTAACAAAGATTATTAGATAAATAATGGCTACAGATAAAAAAAACGACAAAGAGCGTTCCGTAGAGGAGCGTCTCACTGCCCTCTACCGCTTGCAGACGTGTCTGTCGGAAGTAGACCGCATCAAGAGCGTTCGTGGTGAACTCCCTCTTGAGGTAAAAGACCTTGAAGATGACATCATACGACTTCAAACCCGCATCCAGAATTATCAAGACGAAATCGCTCGCCATGAAGATCTGATCAAGGGAAAGAAAATGGATATCGAAATGCGCAGAGACAAGATAGCACGCTACGATGACCAGATCAACAACGTACGCAACAACCGCGAATTTGCATTCCTTGAGAAGGAAAAGGAATTCGAACACCTTGAAATAGAACTCGCTGAGAAGAATATCCGCGACGCTCAGCATAAGATCAACGACAAGCAGGAGGAAATCGTCAAGACTCAAGAAGAACTCACCGACCGCGAACACAATCTTGAGGATAAGAAGAAGGAACTCGAGGATATAGTGTCTGAGACAAAGCAAGAGGAGGAAAAGCTCCTTATGCAGGCTAAGGAACTTGAGACAAAGATCGACGACTATACACTCAATGCCTTCAAGCGCATCCGCAAGAATGCCCGCAACGGGCTTGGCATCGTATGCGTGCAGAGAAATGCATGTGGAGGATGTTTCAATCGCATCCCACCACAGCGTCAGCTTGAAATCAAGATGCACAAGAAAGTGATCGTCTGCGAATATTGCGGGCGCATCCTCATTGATGGCGTTCTTGCCGGAGTTGAGGAGATCGTTGTAGAACAGCCTACTTCACGCCGCCGCGCACGCCGCGCTACTTCCAATTCATAATGCAAAATGCATAATTAATTGCCGATAAACTCGTAGGGACGCACGGCTCGTGCGTCCTTAATAATTAAATATTGAAATGACTATACTCAGAAACTGCGCCATAATCTTAGGAACAATCTTTGCTCTGAATTCTTCGGTCTCTGCAGAGCAGCGTCTTGAATTCGCATGGGGACATCAGACGACACGATGCACCTATCTGTCGCCTCTTACATATACCGGTCCGGGCTACGGACTTTCATACGAATGGCGACATGCTGCTTGGCGCGACAAGAGCGTTGGCATGCAAGCCCGTGCAGATTTCAACTATGGGTATCTTCTGAGTCCAGCCAAAAATTCACGTATGTACGACCTCACTTTCAATCTGGAGTGGGGAGTAGAACGATTGTGGAATACTGCATCCGGCTTTTATTTTTCAGCCGGGGCTGCCATCGGAGCCGACGGAGGAGTCATCTATCTGCCTCGCAACGGCAACAATCCGGCACAAGCCTTAATGTGGGCAGGAGCGACCCTCACAGCAAGCGCGGAATACACCAAAATTAAGCTTTGTGGAAAACCTCTTCACATCAGCGAAAGCATTGAATTGCCCACAATCGGGGCATTCTTCTGCCCTCAGTATGGAGAGACCTACTATGAGATTTATGTGGGCAATCATTCAGGGCTGGCACACTTTGGATGGTGGGGCAATCGCCCAAATATCAAGAGCCGTCTGCGTGCCGACTGGAAGCTTGGGAAGTATGCGCTGACGCTGGGGTTTGACTATAGGTTTCAAGGATTGGAATGCAATGACATCACTACGCGCTTAGCTCAATGCTCCGGGATCATTGGCATTAGATTCTAATTTTGAATTTAGAATTTTGAATTTAGAATTTAGAATTTAGAATGGAGAATGGAGAATGGAGAATGGAGAATGGAGAATGGAGAATGGAGAATG
>CAMWLX010000405.1 GCA_947175225.1 uncultured Porphyromonadaceae bacterium | reverse complement strand
CTGTAAAGTCCAACTTTATCCATAAACAAAAATTTTTGGCAAAGTTAGAAACTTTTCAGGCAGGTTTCAATATGCTATCGCGGACGGTTGTACGGTTGCAGATGTATTAATGTATCTTTTTCTTAAAAAGTAGGATTTCACGATTATTTTGCTTAAATTTGTAGTCTAAAATCAAAACCGAATTAATATGGCTACAAACTTTACATTTACTGGAGAATTCTCCCTCGAAGAATTACTCGATTTCAAGACAATCCCTGAACTCAAGGAACTTGCCATGGACTTAGGAGTAAGATTCAAGGGTAGTCCGAAAAAACAAGGTATCGTAAAGACGATAGCTAAGATCATGATTGATGATCCAAAGTTAGTTGTCAAAAAGATGTTCTATTATGAACTGAAAGCTTGTCTTGATGTGATTAAAGGCTGTATGACGCTCGATTACGCAGAGAAATCCGGATTGCTCTTTGAATTAAACAGATTCGGCCTGATATACTCTACTGAGCAGAAAACTACAGGACATTGCGACCTCCGATTCTGCAAGGAACTGACAGATGAATTTTCGAAACTTGTGCCTGCAGAACTTGAACGCAGAGAGAAAAACGGTGCACTATTGGCCGAAAAAGTAGCTTTTGGATGTGCCAATCTGTATGGATATACTGATATGTATTATATCAGCAAGTTGTTTCTGGACATGGAAAAAAGGCTAGGTTACACTTTGAGCGACGAAACCCTTACAGACCTGTTCTATCCCGTTCTATGTGCTATGCGACATGGTATTCCCAGAAAGGACAGGCCATTCCTTTCTCCATTCTCAGTTTTCAACGGTTTTAAAATTGACGATTATCATATTGATATACACATAGAGCCAAAGACCTTTGATTTTGATACAATAGTTGGCTTTGGTGAAATGCCTTATCCTACCATCAAGGGAAGATTCGTAGAAAAATTGCATGAGGTTTTTAAGAAATATGGCAAGTCTGATGAGATATCAGAAGATATGATCCGCGACTTATGGATAGGCAAACAGGATGAGACAAAAAATCTTCATGTGCCTGACATAGATCGATTTTTCCGGTTTCACGATATCTCCCAGATACAAGATTGCATGGAAACGGTTATGGATTTTCTCAATTCCATACCTTATTGGAGATTAAGAGGCAATTCCTCTGAAGAAATAGGTAAAAAAGAATTGGCGAATATGCGTCGAAGTGGACAACAACCAAAAATTGCCATCGGTCCCAATATGCGGGCCATGGGCATTGAATCATTTGAGCAATTGCAGGAAATGGCTCGGAACGGACAAAACCTACCATCTTTCCCTGAACAATCCTTTGCTTCAAACAAAAAGGTTGGACGCAATGATCCCTGTCCATGTGGCAGCGGAAAGAAATATAAGCACTGCTGTGGACGTTGACGCTTTCTGCTATTCCGACAAATTCCGATAGTCTCTCAAATATTTCCAGATGCCGTAAAGTCCGCAAATGCCCCCTATAATTGATCCGAAGACAAGCCCATCGATACCTCTGAACCCGGATTGATTAAGAGCATAAATGAAATATATGGACCATGGTATTGCAACAAGGTATCCCAACAAAAGATATCTTATATGGCATTTTTTATAATATAGGGCCATTGAAGAAACTTGTGTTATGGGCATAGTAAGAGGGTTGATTTTCCCTATACCTCGCTGAAACCAATTGAGTAAATATGCATTAGCCGACATGACAATTACGTATGTAATTGCCACCGGAATTCTATACTCATCTCCTAAAGAAGGCATCCAGAAAAAGAAAATTGGAAATATTATCGCAGCCAAAATAGAAAAATCCCTGCCTATCATATAGCGGGTGCGAAGTCTGTCAAGATCCGTATGCATCTTATTCATGTCGCAAGAATCATTCTGTGGCGTCTCCATGCCGAGAGCCTTACCCATTTCTATCCAAGCCTTTCTCATCTGCTCAATATCCAAATTATTTGAATTCATAACAACTCCTCCTTTTTATACTCTTTTGTGATTTTTTCTTTTATTCTCCTTATTCTTGTGGCTATGGTGTTCCTGTTAAGTCCCATAGCCTTTCCAATCTCATCATAACTTAATTCGTCGAGCCACATCATTATTATCGCTTTCTCATTTGGGTCGAGTGTATTGATTACCCGATGTAACTGTTCAATTGATTCTTTATCGGAATCATCACTGTCAATCAATCCGTAAAGACCATCAAGGGATTCGTACCGATGCCGGGATTGTTTTCGGATGGTCGATAGGCAAGAATTGACTGTCACCCGGTAGATCCAAGTTTTCGAAGAAGATTCACTTCGAAACCCCTGCATTCCTCTCCAGATATTTATAAGTGCGTCTTGGCGTAAATCTTCAAATTCTGCTGCGGAACATGCATAAGAGAAGCATATCCTTGATATTGTAGAATTCTCTAAAGATATCAACTCCTTGAATTCATGTTCAAGTCTATAAGTCGAATTGTCTTCTTTATCTTCAGATAATGAAGCAAATCGCAAAAGTCGATACCAAAGAATTTGCATTCGCAGTTTCATGGGCAGGGTGATCGGAGGATATGTAGGAGTATTTGGAGCCATTTTATTTGATATTTATTTGTCGATACTTATAAGACTCCGCGATTATCTAAATAGTTTCAGGTAGATGCTAAAAAATCATCTTTGCCATATGGTGAAATTGATTTACATAGTTTTACTTTGAACAAAAAATAAATTGTTGTTTATTCGAATAAATTTTGTTATCTTTGCCATATGAAAAAGGAATTAACTGTTGAATCTCTAAAAAAGGAAAGTCTCGCATTCTGTGAGTTGTATTCAGGGGTCTACCGTACAGAATTATATGGAGTTACTGATGGTAAGGCTCTTGGAACATTTGTGGAACACTTATTTAAGGAATATCTTAGTAAAAAATATATTCTTGAGATAGGCAATTCTGCCAGTGGCTTGGATCTTCCTTCGGTAAATACAGATATAAAAGTCTCTTCGATCAAACAACCTCAATCCAGTTGTCCTTTTAAAGACAGTAAACAGAAAATTTTCGGACTGGGATATAATCTTATTGTTTTCGTCTATAAAAAATATGATGACGACAAAACTCATAAGGGAATGTTAGACTTTGTGGCTTGTAGTTTTATTGACAAATCCAGAACAGGTGACTACCAAACAACATCTGGATTACACAAAATTATAGATAATGATGGAAATTGTGATGATATTTTTGCATTCTTGATTGAACGTCATATTCCTACTGATGAAACGACTCTATATCAGATTGCGGAGGAGATATTGAAGAATCCTCCGTCTATTGGTTATTTGACAATTTCAAATGCTCTACAATGGCGATTGCAGTATGGACGTATTGTTGCATTAGATAAAGAAATTCCTGGAATAGATACTCTTATTCGTTATAATGATGAAGGCACTGATTGATAGGATATTAAATAAAAATTTTATAGAGTCAAATAATATAATACAATCTATCTCAGGAATTGTAGATTATTTTTCTTCGGAAGAAGAAAAAAATAGTTTCGTATCGTTTTATAATCATTCCTATGAATTTGTCTGTGAAGATCGCAGTACATACGGAGATTGGCAAACACCACAAAAATTAGCTCGTGAAATATGCTTGAACCATCGTTCAGCTTTCGGAGCTCCTGATGTAGTGATAGAGCCAACATGTGGGAAAGGAGCTTTTGTAAAAGCTGCATTGGATGTATTC
>CAMWLX010000404.1 GCA_947175225.1 uncultured Porphyromonadaceae bacterium | reverse complement strand
CTGAAGATGTTTCATCATTATAACGACGGCGACTTTTGCGGTAGCGACTTAGTTGCGTCAACTATTCTCAAAAGAAGACCAATAACTTTTACTGAATTTCTTAACAGAGAGCTTACTTAAATGAAGGAACCGGAATATGATCTATTGGGAGTGTGGCTTGACTTTGCCTTCAACTCTCTTGTAGCCGAACTTAACCGCTCACTCCACAGTGTCGGACTGCCACTCAACCATGCCCAGTTTGCCATATTGCAGAATCTTTTTATTAAAGACGGACAAAGCCAGAGCGATATTGCAAGACGTGTAGGTAAGGACAGAGCCGCCATAAGCCGGTCGCTGAACACTCTTGAAGAAAACGGGTTTATAATCCGCAAGGCCGTCTCAGGTTCTAAAAATGGTGTTTTTTTAACCGAAAAGTCAGTGAAAAACCGCCAGAAAATTGCCGCTGCTATTAACATGGCTGTCAATAAGGGACGTGAGGGAATGACGAATGGAGAGTATGAAAATGGTATAAACTTCCTCAAAAAAATTTATGAAAATCTAAATTAGAATTTATTCTTTTAAAAAAAGTAGCCGGAGGCTTTCTTCTCGTTATGGAAATTGGGCGTTACAAACAGCTTGGCGATGTCGGACTGATGCCACTCCACAAAGTCGCTTTCGTTTAGCCGGATGTAGTTCACTATATCGGCGATCCGTCGAGAGTTGAACGACCCGGATCGCAGGTAGCCCACAATCTGGGCTTTTATTTGCTGCACTACAATTCCTCTTTTCTCGGTTAGATCTGAGCGCAGGTTTTCTGCTCGAAGTGCTGACATCAATTCAGGCGAGAGCCATTCTTCGGCTAACGATGCTTCGAGGTCTATAATCTGCGGGTGCAGTTCCAAGTATTTATCCCAAAGTCGTTCTAAGTCTTAAAAATCCATAAAGCCATTCTATCCATTTACCTCAATTACGTCATTAAGTACCTTTTTAGTACACCCTATAAAACATAACTCATTGATTTATAGACTATGTTAAAGTATATCTCAATAGAAGGTGTGTAGCGGGGACGAACTATGGTAGGGAGGTGGGCGGATTGGCTATGGGATGCCAATCCGCCTCATAGGTGTTAGTGGTTGGATGAAAAAAGGGTGTAAATTAGCAGTGCCGTAAGTGATGCAGCCATTATTGGAGGCTTTGCTTAGGCGGTGGTGTGAAATGTGTCGATATATATATGGGTGAATATCGGCTCGTTTTTGATATGATAGATTGCATACTTTTTTACGTTTGCACATAGCTTTTCCTTGCAATGCTGTGATACATGGCAAGGAAAGACAATGCTGATTGTCAAAAAATATTGCAAACGGGACGCAATCTATGTTAGGTTTAGATGCCAATGGCACCAAGGAAGAAGAGCCGTTCCATCACTTTCAGTTGCTCGCGCAACCGAATTGCCAAGGTGATGTAATCTTCCTGACCGATCATATAAATCGGTTTTGCATCGCAAAATTACATAATTTTTTGGTAAACACCAAGCAAAAGCGTGAAATTTTCTTTCACACTACATATGGAGTTCGGATTTATGGCCGAGGGTACGGGTGTAGCTGAAGATGTATACAAGCACCGTCATCACGAGCAATATCTGCAACGTGATGACGGCTATGTACTGCGGTGACGCATGCTGAGCATGCTTTGTTACTAAAGGGCGTCTTTGGCGGTTTGGGCGATCTGGTCGGGTGTCAGGCCACATTCCTTTTGGAGGTCGGAGTAGTTATAGCGGTTGAGGAATTTCTTGGGGAGTCCAAGGTTGATTACCTTTACAGGTGCCTCGCCGAGATATGATGCTACTTTCTGACCATAACCGCCGTCGATGATGCCATCTTCAGCCGTAATGACTATGCTATAGTCTTTGAGTGAGTCAAGGGTCTTGGTGTCGAGAGTTGACAGATTACGCGGATTGATCAGCGTGGCTTTGATACCTTGCTCTGCAAGCATATCGGCGGCAAGAGACATGTAGGTAAACATTGTTCCCGCTCCGATGAGAGCAACTTTCTCTCCCTTGCGCACAATATCATATTCCGGCTTAGAATAGTCATCAAGAACCTTTATTTCTTTATTGGAGACAGCATCAGCCCCCGGTATACGGATGACGGTGGCGAGCTTTTCTTGTTTTATAGACCAGTCGAGCATAGCCTCAAACTCTTCCTTACATGTTGGAGCAAGATAGAGAAGATTCGGGATATTGGAGAGGAGGGCAATGTCGAAGAAACCAAGGTGCGTCTCATCATTCATACCGAACATCGATCCATAGAACACCACAAATGTAGCTGGTTGACGGTTAAGAGCAATGTCCTGACTAAACTGATCGTAAGCTCTCTGGAGGAAACTGCTGACAAAGCCAACCACAGGCCGCATTCCACCTTTTGCAAGACCACTTGCAACGTCAACTGCAGCTTGCTCTGCTATGCCGACATCAATAAACTGTTTCCCGGCTTCGAGACGGCGAGCCTTGTCGAAGGCGAGGACACCTGGAGTGCCGGCAGTGATAGTCACGACTTTTTCATTTTCTTTCATCTTTGCGAGCATCTTCTTTGCGAAGAGTTCGTCGTAGCTTTCGGGAGCATCTTTTGGTCCTTCATAAAGAGGAGCTCCGGTTTTTGAATCAAATGGTCCGGCATAGTGGAATTCCTCCTTGTCTTCCACGGCTGGTTTTAGACCGAGACCTTTTACGGTGTTGATATGCACCACTACAGGATAATTGATATCCTTTACTGATTGGAACATTTCGATAAGGCTCTTGAGGTCGTTGCCATATTTCACATAGCGGTAGGCATAACCCATAGAGCGGAACAGGTTTGGCTCTCCTTCTCCGTTAGTGTTGCGGAGAAGACGAAGATCAGCGTAGATGCCGCCATGATTCTCGGCGATGCTCATTTGGTTGTCGTTGACAACTACGATGAAGTTGGAGCCGAGAGTTGCGCCATAGTCAAGACCTTCGAAAGCGACACCACCGCTAAGGGAACCATCGCCGATGACGGCTACTACATTCTCCTTTTCTCCTTTAAGGTCGCGGGCTTTAGCGAGTCCGGCTGCGAGTGCTACTGCAGAAGAGGTATGACCGAGTGAATAGAGGTCATAGGGGCTTTCGTTTGGGTTGGTATAGCCTGTCACGTCATCGTAATGTGCAGGGTCTGTGAAAGCCTGCATACGCCCTGTGAGCATCTTGTGTGGGTATGTCTGGTGGGATACGTCGAAGACTATCTTGTCTTCCGGAGTATCGAAAACGTAGTGTAGAGCTATGACCGCCTCAACCATACCAAGGTTAGGACCTACGTGGCCTCCGTGGGCTGCGAGTTTTTCGATAAGTGTACTGCGGAGTTCGGAGGCGAGCTGTTTTAGTTCCGGGAGACTCATCTTGCGGATGTCTGCCGGAGTTTTTATTTCTGAGAGATCTATATTTTCCATAATTTATTATTTAAGTTCGCAGGCTCACTTAAGGGGTTATAAAGTTATGAGGTTATAAGGGGCTTGCGAGTGATTTCTTTGTAAATAGAACGCCTTCGGGTTGGTATGGGTTTGATTCGGATGATAGATTTTACTACCAAAATTACGGATTTTCATACCACGTAGAGAGGGCAGAGAAAGAGGAAATACAGGGTGATTCTGCAATAATGGGAGCATCTGGACGTTACTTATAATTAGAAGTATTAAGTAGCTCGCAAAAATTAATGATATGATAAATGCGAGATAATCTTGAGTCAGG
>CAMWLX010000403.1 GCA_947175225.1 uncultured Porphyromonadaceae bacterium | reverse complement strand
TGACGAAAACGGAAATGTAAGGGCTTGGGAAACCGGTGAGGTTACAATCACTGCCACTGCAGGAGGCAAGACAGCTACTTGCAAAGTGATCGTGACAAAAACAACCCGTGTGGAAGCACTCGGCTTCGACAGCAATGCTCCTGTTAAGGTCTACGATCTCAACGGCCGTTATATCTCTGACAAGGTTGAAGGTCTCGAGGGAGGCATCTACGTGATCCGTCAGGGCAACAACGCCAAGAAAGTCCAACTAAGATAATCCATCCCACATCCCCCAAAAAGGACGCACCCTCCGTGCGTCCTTTTCTATATCCGCCCATGTTTAATTCAACTGTGCGACATGAAAATAATTACATTCCCAATTTTTATTGTCAATTTTTTTAGTTAATTTTGTATTCGTAAATAAGTTTAAACAACTTCAACTAATAATATCCATGAAAAAAGTATTCTTAATTTCTCTCGCCACTCTCGCCGCGATCCCTACAATCTCAGCAGAATCTTACGATGTGAAAAGCCCTGACGGCAAGACTGTGGTGACCGTGTCCGACGAGGGCCTTATGCCCACCTACTCTATAAAATACGACGGAAAAGACTTTCTCCTTCCTTCACCCCTCGGACTCGTCACCAACATTGGCGACTTCACCTCGGGCCTTAATATCGGAAAAGTACGCCCGTCACAACGTAAAGATTCATATTCTCTCCCAAATATCAAAAAAAGCAACGTCAACTACGAAGCCAACACTTCTGACTTCACTTTCTGCCGCGAAGATGGAGTCCCTGTCTTTGAACTCCAAATGGAAGTCAGCGACAACAACGTCGCTTTCCGATATAATCTCATGCCTGTTAAAGAGACTCTCGCTTGCGTTGTGGAAAGCGAAGCCACCGGTTTCGTAATGCCGGATGGCACCACCACTTTCCTATGCCCCCAGATGCAACCTATGACAGGGTTTGCCGGAACTGCCCCAAGCTATGAGACTAATTACGATCTTGGAGACTCGATGGGTAAAAACGGTTGGGGAAATGGCTATACGTTCCCCTGTCTTTTCAAGAATGGTGACAATGGTTGGACCCTTATATCTGAAACAGGTCTCGCCGGCGACTATGTAGCCTCACATCTCGCCAACAAGCAGGGCAATGAATATGCCATAGCATATGCAATGCCCGGGGAATTGAATGGTTTTGGTTCGACCGGGGCACAAATATCCCTTCCCGGTGGGACTCCGTGGCGAACAATAACAGTAGGCGACAACCTCGCTCCAATAGTCGAGACCACAATACCATTCGACGTAGTGAGCCCCCTCTATGAGCCCTCGAAAGACTACGACTATGGAAAAGGAAGCTGGAGCTGGATCATCAAGATGGATCCAAGCTGCAATTTCGAAGAACAGAAGAAATATATCGACTTCTCCGCAGCCATGGGGTGGGAGAGTGTATTGGTGGATGCTCTTTGGGACTCCCAAATAGGCTATGAAGGGATCGAAAATCTCGCGAAATATGGCAAAGAGAGGGGTGTGGACCTCTATCTTTGGTATAATTCCAATGGATCTTGGAATGATGCTCCCCAAGGTCCGCGTGGCGTGATGAACGACATAGTGAAGCGTCGCAAAGACATGAAATGGATGAAGGAAAATGGCATCCGTGGCATAAAGGTTGACTTCTTTGGTGGCGACAAGCAGGAGACAATGCGTCTCTACCATGATATCCTCGCTGATGCCAACGACTACGGCATCCTCGTGATCTTCCATGGTTGTACTCTTCCGAGAGGTTGGGACAGGATGTATCCTAACTTCGCGGCAGCTGAGGCTGTGCTTGCAAGCGAAAACCTACATTTCTCCCAAGGAATGTGTGATGCTGAAGCTAAGAACGCAGCTACTCATCCATTCATCCGCAACGCTGTAGGCAGCATGGACTTTGGTGGTAGCACTCTCAACAAATACTACTCAGCCGATAATCAGCACGGCTCTAAGAGAATGACCAGTGATGTATTCGCCCTTGCAACAGCAGTCCTCTTCCAGAGCCCTGTCCAGCACTTTGCAATGGCTCCAAATAATCTTGAAGATGCACCGGCATGGGCAGTAGACTTCATGAAAAATGTGCCAACTACATGGGATGAAGTGAAATTCATAGATGGCTATCCGGGCAAATACATCATATTGGCTCGTCGCAGTGGCGACAAATGGTATGTGGCAGCAATCAATGCTGAAGAAGCTCCGCTGACCGCCACCATCGACCTTCCCGGCTACATCCAAGGCAATGAAATTGCCATCTATTCTGACGATAAAGACCTCAATGGCTCACTAAAGCAAGGAAAAGCCGACAAGAAAGGCAAAATCAAGATCAACGTCCCCAAAAACGGCGCCACCCTCCTCTCTTACTAACGCTTATAGACAGTAATCAGGATCAAGGCTGTATTCACCGACGATGGCAAAACCACCAACTTCCACACCGAAGGATAACCCATATGCAATATAAAAGTCCGGTCTTCACGATCGGGCTGTTTTATTTGACGGGAGTCACTTCGGCTCCCAACTTACTATATATTTCTGTTCTTCTCCGTTATATTGATATACTCTACTGAAAGCCTCTATTTGAGAGTCATGTATAGATGTAGATATATAATAGGAATAATCAAAGGTGGATGATCCTATTGATTCTCCATTATAGCCATAATTTGTGAAGGTGATTCCTTTAACTAAATCATCCGACTGTTTTCCGAAAACTCCTTGGTATTGAAGAGGCACGTAGAAAAATCTTAATTTGGATGTCTGCAGAATAGGAAAATATTCAATAGAATTACCACCATAATAGGAATACGTGGTTTTACTCATAGGTCTTCTTGATGGCGAATAATACGAACCGCTCTCGACTAAATTCCCGTCTTCCCATTTCATCTCAACGCACCAGTCAAGCGATTTTTGTTCCTCCCATCCGGAAAAGTCGGATTTTTTTTCCGATGTGCCTATGTAGATCAATTGATTTAATGAATCATATTTAAAATCAGCAGTATAAGCCTTCTGTATTATATAGCCATGGTCATCATCATTCTTATAATCATGATATATGACAACTTCTCCTTTTGCACGAAGTGCCATCCCTTTATCATTGAGGAATAATGTGTCGGAAAATATGCGGCGGTCTATACCCGACAGAAACTCGTCTGATGAAATTATGATAACGTTGTTATTATCGTCGTACTTGAACGATGATTCAATATCAGTTTTGTCCCAATTGTCACCATAATGTTCTTCCCATCTATTAATCAAGCCTTTTTCATTATACTCAAATTTCTGACTATAATTATCCTTGTCACATTTAATGCCGGAGATTCTGTAGCTGTTACGCAACACAGGTTCTTTTTTGTCATCACACGAAAAAAGCAAAATCGGCAAAGTAAGAAACAATATGATAAGTGACTTATTCATATGAACAATGATTATTTGTTAGTGATACTATTATAACGAAGCAATTAGTAGATTAGTATATTCCCCTCACTGGAGGCCGACTCATTGCCAAAACAATCTTCGACAATGACGACCATTACGGCGCCTCATCACGCTCGTTGAACTTAAGAACTTCTGGTACTCGCCTGGTTTGCATATCGTCTGGCTCCACTCGCTGACATGCAGCGATCTAAATAGCCGTTATCTGATTTGGATATTCGCGATATTTTTATTATTTTTGCAACATATAAGTAGCTCGCAAAAATTAATGATATGATAAATGCGAGATAATCTTGAGTCAG
>CAMWLX010000402.1 GCA_947175225.1 uncultured Porphyromonadaceae bacterium | reverse complement strand
GACCTGTTACTTATAATAATAACCGTAACTTTTTTGTTGGCTGCAACTTTCAACCATTTAACTCGTTAGAAATATATGAGAACATTCTTTGGAATCATATTACTTATTCTGGTATGTGCGGGTTTCGGAAGCAAGATTGCTCATTTATCTTCTGTAGCAAAAAACTATTAATGTCTATACCTATGACCACGAAGTTGGGGAAAATACACAGGAAAGTGCCAATGATCTATGGAAGTATCATGGCCCGGATTATGAATTCCCACGCGGGGGTGCTAAGATGGTAGAATGGATCAATGAGAATCTAGCATGGCCTATTACTTTTGAGCAAAGTAATACTATTCCTTAAAAAGCAAAAGGTGTGGTATGGTAAAAAACTTTGTCGTGAAGACTTTATCTTATGGTCTGCGTGAAATATTTAGAAGCTCCCAGCATCACAGCCGAGAACTTCTAAGATGTACAAAGGTTTTTTTATATATTTGCAACGGTAATGACAATCTTTATGCAACTGCTATATTCCTCGCTATCAGAGACAGCAAGATCATTTGACTTTATTTCGATAAGCCTTATAACACTGCCGCCTATAGTTCTTTGTGCCGAATTTTGACTATATCATAAAGCGCCTCTCCGAGGCTACTGATCTTTTGTTAGGGAAGCCCCGGAGTGAACTCCATGGTTTTGGCATAATGGCAGCTCTCCGAGCTGCAAAGTCAGATTCTTAAAAATGAGACCTAAAAATTAGATCGTCAAACTTAATACCCTAACAATAATCATTCCAGGACGTAATCTATACCTGAAGTAAATGTAACGTTCTTTTTCAATACAAATGGCGAGGAGCCTATTGCAACCTCAATGCTAAGATAATCAGCGTACCCTCCAACATCGTAGTAACTTGCTCCCAATTCTGCCTCAAACCCTCTTTTAACAGGGCCTACACAATATTGGAATTTTCCGTCCGGCATCGATGTATCAACATGAGAATTTTCACCTGTTTCATTACGAAAATAGATTCTCATCTTTGCATTTGGCTTTGCTATGGCGGTGTATCTCACATAATAATCCATGATGGGCTCATCATCGTGACTACAGGCCGTCAAAATAAGACAGGCGATGAATAAGACGGGAATAATTAGATTTTTCATTTATTATTTTATTTTGATTATACTATGCAAAATTACTGTGATTTATAGTTTCTTGCCATACCCAAATGGGTATGATTGCGAACACACAGTAAAAAATACCCATTTGGGTACGGGGTTCTTAATAAAAGAAACTCCCGGCATCCCTGCCGAGAGCTTCACCATTAGTATGATTCAGCTATTTGTTATTTTAAGATTGCTGATCCTGCTGTGCCAGCTCCAGTTATTTCATTGTTTCGTTTTACTTTTTTTCCGTACCCTACAGTGTATGTTACAGAGAGTGCATAGTGCGCATGGTGTTGGCTTCCAAAAGTTGTGCGATCAAGGCTATAATATTCGCTTGTCAACGACTCTTCGAAATTATCCCATGAAGTATGGAGAAAATTATAGGCTGTTGCGCTGAGGTTCCATGCGCCCTTTCCCCAGCCAATCTGAAGCTGGTAAACGGAGGATTTCTTGCGTATTATTCCACTGTTAGTTTCTTGTAATTTACTTGGAGTCATATACCAGCCCAGGAAATAAAAGTTGCCCAGATAATATGTGACTTGTGTTGTGCAGGTAATCTGATTGCTGCTCCACGCATAGTCTCCTGTAGTTTTTCGTATCCAAAATTGTGGACGTAGTTTTGCCACGAGCTTACCTTCAAGAAATTTACCTGTGGCAGATATTCCGAAATAATCGCTGAAATAGTCGCCATTATTAAAATATTGGCGCAATATTGTTCCGTTGGGGCCGGTCGGTGAATATAGCGAGACTCTTCGGTTTTTGATATATCCCAGATAGGCATCTGCGGTAAGCTGCCATCTGTTATTAGGGAGCCATGTATATGAAAGCGTGGCGTTTGTGTATTTGCTGTCTTTCAATTCCGGAGTTCCCTTGTACCACATCAATTCATCCTGCTGAAGCATGTTAGGACTTTTCTGTGATGCACTTGGAATCATCGAACCATAGTTTGCCGTCATATACAGCTGGTTTTTATCATTCGGC
The DNA here is from genome assembly GCA_947175225.1 of uncultured Porphyromonadaceae bacterium. Lineage (GTDB taxonomy): Bacteria > Bacteroidota > Bacteroidia > Bacteroidales > Muribaculaceae > Lepagella. Next base: position 1,660 of record CAMWLX010000402.1, on the reverse strand, counting down.
GACCAAGTGGCATTGATGTTCGTCTGAGGGAAGTTATTGTCAACTTTTATCCCTGATATTCTGTTTGTTTCCCATATCCAAGCCAAGGAACAGCCGACGTTCCATTTCTTATTAAATACATGCGTGTAATTCTGTCCAAGGAAATATAATCCCACATCATATTTTTGCTTTGACGGGGAATTTCCATAATAGTTTATGATGTTCCAATGATGCTGCACTCCAAAGTTAGTGAAAAATTTGTTTGCCTTATTCGGATTCCAGTTTAAGTGTAGGTAGGCAGTGGCATTGTGCACATCCTCCTTTGCGTCATTGGTTATTGATAATTCATCGGTGGTAGTGTAATTAGAATTGGATTTATTGCTTCCATATGTATAGGTTGCCTCAATATTAAGGCCTGCGTGTCGGGAGAGCTTGAAGTAGTATTCTCCATTATATTTCAGAGCCCAGTCACGGGATGATGCGATAGTTGATGATTTAGATTCCGGAAATAAACCATTCGAATAGGATAGGTTATTGTTCACATCATCGTGAGGAGTATTTGAAAGACTATACGCGATACGATTTGAAATCAGTATGTCGGGAGTATTATAGAGTGCGCGAAAGCTTATGTCATTGCTATTGCTACGATAACGCCCTGATTCTGTGTCAGAAGTCCTGACAACCGATTGTGGGCCTTCTCCATAAAGATCTGTAAACTTAAAATTCTCTACCGATTTCTGCCCGATATGTCTGTTGGTGAGATAAGTATCGTCGGCAAATATGTCAACCGTCATTTGTTTGTACATCATTTTGGAATAGACAGAACCTTTGGTCTGGTTGACCCCAAACCATTTCTCTGCATTTAGTTTCGTGTAACCTCCCCATTCATATTTCTGCATAACGAAGTTGATGACATATGTTGCTCCCTGAAAGCGGGCGTCCGATGGGTGTATCAGGTATTCAACTTTCTTCACATCCTGCGTTTTCATGCCCGACAGGTCTTCGGTTGTGGCAGGAACATAATCTATGAATATCGAGATATTCTGGCCGTGGGCGGTCTGCACCGCCTGACTGACGGGATCGACGCTTATCTGAGGTATTGACATCATTGAAAGAAGCGACACCGCGTTTTGGGCCGCATTTTTCTGACGAGCCATAGGGATGTAGGTTGACACCTCCGTATTTGTTCTCTGATTTGAAGCCTCTACCATCACTTCAGAAAGTACGTTTGAACTATCAAGGTATATAACGGAATCGCATGGAAGAGGAACATTGAGATTCTTACATCCTACTGAGGAGATTGCGAGACACATACCGCTGGTTATAGGTGTATCAAAACGGAAGACACCATTCTCATCAGTGAGAGTGGCACTGACCAATGCTGAGTCATTCTTCATAAGTTTTACCGTTGCAAATTCCACAGGAATAGAATCAGCAGATGATATAATACGGGCAGATAAAGACCGTATCTGAGCTATTGTGGGTATGCCTGCAACAAGCATACAAAGAATAAAGACTGATATTTTTTCTCTCATTATCGTAACAATTAAAATTATTTCTGATGCAAAATTACTGTGAGAAATCACCCTATGCCATACCCAAATGGGTACGATTGCATTTCGATGGTAAAATATACCCAAATGGGTATGGCATAGGAGTCGGAGTTATTCTAATTTTGCAT
>CAMWLX010000401.1 GCA_947175225.1 uncultured Porphyromonadaceae bacterium | reverse complement strand
CGCTCCAACCGACCCTGGCACCCCCGCTCGACTATCTTATTGATTAGATGATGGAAGACCCGATGTATTAGCCGATGGATGCTCTGAAGGAATAGCTGAAGGAAGAGCCGAAGGAAGAGCCGAAGGAAGAGCCGAAGGAAGAGCCGAAGGAAGAGCCGAAGGATTAGCGGAGGGTATGGCTTGTGCAAACAATGAAACTGCTAAAAGACTTATTAAGCTAAATCTTCCGGAAGAAATCATTATGCAAGTTACAGGATTAAAACTTGAAGAACTTGCTCTCATTCGCAAGAATCTTACGAATTTTTAACTGACAAAGGATTGAACGAAATTAATCTTATGAATCCCGGGCTTCACTGATTTGAATCCCGGGATTCTAAATATTTTTATATCAAGAGAAATATTCAAGTTATTCTCTTATGACTCTTGTGAATTCGGGTGTTTGTCCTTGTGGGGCTATAACATAGATTATAGCATTCGTTTCGGAGCCATCGGGTGCGGGGGATTTCACTCCGAATTCGTATTCCGGTCCGTCGGGAGTTTCGCGAGATGCTACTGATACGGGATTGCCGAGAGGAAACTGATAGTTGTCGCAGGCTGCGTGGAATATGACAGCCTCTTTGTCTGAAACATCAGTGGGTTCGGAGAAATTGGGAAGGGGTTCGATTTCACCTTCGACATAGTCGTTTTCGATGAGGAACCGCTTGATTTCTTGCGGTGCTTTTTCTACACGGGCATTTCTAACTCCATATCCTTCCTTAACATCAGCACCGGGAAGCGCTATAGCTACGTCGAGGGTTGCTTTTTCAATACCTCCACTTCCGAATGTAGCAAATGTCACGACGTTCTTATCATTGAGTATATTGTCAGCAAGGAATGAAGCCATTGGAAGTGCATAGGTGCCACCCCAGATTGGGAAACCAAGGAAAATGGTCTCGTATTCATCAAGATTAACATTGAGGGGCTTAACTTCGACTTTCGCGCTGTCTTTCTTTTCTTGCATCCATCTGGAGATAGTCTGACCATAGTCACCATCGTATGGATTGACGGCAATGATGGAATCTATATCGCATCCGAGTTGCTTTTGCAATTCTTCAGCAACAGCTTTTGTTGCGCCGGTCTGTGAATAATAAAGCACGAGAGTCTTACCCTCCGGTTTCTCTGAGTCATCACTTTTTGAAGACTTGCATGCTACGCCACAGATTATCATGAGGGCAAGCATTAGAAAAAGATGAAGCTTTTTCATGATGGTTTATGTTATTTATTTGACAATATTCTAACTACAGTGAATGAGTAGGCAGGCACGGTGACAGAACCATTAAATTCTGATTTTGAAACAATGGGTTTAACTTCAGTATCTCTTGGATTTCCTGACAATACAGACACTTCGGCACTCCCGGAAGGATACCCGTCAAGATTGACTTCAATTCCGACAGGAAGCATATTTGCTATGCGGACGATTGTATCCCCTGTCTTATCATCTACCACAGTGGAGACTCCAAATCTGTTTGTCACATCATCATTGGTGATTTCTTTTGGAGATTTTCCACATTTCCCACAACATTTTTCCTGCAGGCTTACAGAAGAGGGTATGTAAGTGGTGCCGGAGTTTGCTCCATACATTTGCTGCACGTAATAATCGGGAGAAACAGAGATGCTTTCATTATCGAAATATATCAAGTCGGGTCGCCATTGTGTGCGCCCTTTCTTAGATAGGAGAGGAGCGTATGAAGTCATAGTCACTACGTCTGCGTTCCTTTCAACGTCAGTAAGGTAAAGACCTATAGATAAAGCACATTCAAGATTAGATTCGCGCCCGGGATAGTGGGAGGCGTATTCACCGAGATAAACTTTCGGACCTTTGCGGTCGTAGTTGTCATAGTAGTTACGGTTGTTGACATACCATCCCGGAGCGACATAATAGTGCTCATCGACGATCTCCACCTTTTCTTTCTTTGCAAAGTCCCAACCCTCTTCATAATCAGAACCTTCAAAGAATGGACCCACAGTGCCCACAACAGTGATATCGGGATACTTTTTGTTGACTGCATCGCGGATCATCTTGAATCGGGTCTTGAATGTCTCGCTGATGAGATCTTCATTGCCGATACCGAGATATTTCAAGTTAAAGGGCGCAGGATGTCCGGCTTCAGCACGGAGTTTGCCCCATTCTGAATCAGCAGGACCATTGGCATACTCTACGAGATCGAGAATATCTTGAATATATGCCGGCATATCTTCCAATGGAATTCCGCATTGCTGACCGTTTGAGGTCAGTTCGTCATGGCTGTAGCGCGAATGGCGGGATGAGTTTTGGCATGGAACGCCGGCTGCCAAAACGGGGAGTGGTTGCATTCCAAGGTCTTCGCAGAAAATGAAATATTCATAAAACCCGAGTCCGCGGGTCTGGTGGTAGCCCCAGAGATTTGGAATCGGTTTGCGAGCTTCGAGGGGTCCGATTGATCCTTTCCAGTCGTAGATATTGTCTATTCCATTGCCGTGGCTTACGCATCCTCCCGGGAATCGCATGAACTTAGGCTGTAGGTCGGCAAGAGTCTGAGCCAAATCTTCTCTAAGGCCATTCTTGCGCCCCTTGAAAGTCTTTTCAGGGAAGAGGGAGATCATATCGAGACTGACAGAGCTCTTCGCCGGAACTTCGATTTTGAGCATAGCGTCGCTGCAGTCGGCTTTTGCAGTCATTGTTGCACTAAGTTTTGCCCAGCCATTTCCTGCCGGCACATTTACTTTTTCTTGAGCAAGGACCTTTCCGTTTTTGTCGGTGAGGCAGACTTTAAGACTGGTCTTAGTTTCTGAACGGGCAAAGATATTGAAAAGATATTTGTCTCCTTTTTTCAACACTATGCCATCAAAGCCTTTGTTGGAAAGAACTCCGGGTTTATTTGAGGTCTGGCATAGAGCGTAATGGCTGTTGTTGGGATGAATAGGATCGGCGGTTTCTATTTGGAAATTCATATCTGATGAGTCCCAATATGAAGAAGGAGTCCATTCTTTGCGATCTTTTTCAGAGTATTCAAAGTCACGATTTTGAATAAGTTCAGCATAGAGTCCTCCGTCGGCACCGTAGTTGATATCTTCAAAGAATATACCTATGAAATTGTCGCTGATAGGTTTAGCTCCATTTTTGTCAAGAGTGACAGTTGCTGTAAGTGGTTTTAAATCTTTAAAGCGCCATGGGTCTTGGTCGGTGCGCTCATCATTCTTTGCGTTCTTAATAGATTGGTAATGTACTAATCCGTCGAGCCGACCGATTAAATCCGAGTCAACTGTGAGGATCGTACCTTTTACGTCGTTGCCTTGAACAGTTGCATCATTCAAAGTAGTGAAGACTACTGAAGATGGGAGTTCCTTCATATAGGCAGAGTCGCTTCGGCGATATTCTTGTGGTTTCCAGTGTTCGAGATCAGGACTTGAAGTAAAAGCCACGACCTCTCCATTTTTATCCGGATTGAAAATCACCCAGTAGATGCCATCTGCATCTTGACCGATTTTAACATTGTGCATTTTTTTGCCGCTTCCCCAAGCTCCATAGTCGGAGCCAAGGAAAGAGTGAAAGTTTCCAATAGAACGCCACTCCTTGTCAGAAGCAGCCCGAGAGGCGAGTTTCATACCTCCATTGCCATCCGGCATAGAGAATGCCAGCATTTCTACGGGTGTACCCGCAAATACATCTGACACTCCGTATGAAGCGAGAAAAAGGGTCGCTCCAATGCCAACCATAAAGAATTTTTTCATTTTTGTTAGGGTTATATCCGATTTTTGGTTTAACTCTTCATTGTATAT
>CAMWLX010000400.1 GCA_947175225.1 uncultured Porphyromonadaceae bacterium | reverse complement strand
AGCCAAGTACACCCTTGAGTTCGCCTTCAGCAGCTTCTTTCATAGCAGCGCAGATCTGCTCTTTAGTAGCGGGCTTCTCGAGGTTGCAAGTAAGGTCTACTACAGAAACGTCGAGAGTAGGAACACGCATAGAGATACCGGTAAGCTTGCCGTTGAGTTCAGGAATAACTTTACCTACAGCCTTAGCAGCGCCAGTAGAAGAAGGGATGATGTTGCCGGAAGCAGCACGACCACCACGCCAGTCTTTCATAGAAGGACCGTCTACAGTCTTCTGGGTAGCAGTAGTAGAGTGAACAGTAGTCATAAGACCTTCCTTGATACCGAACTTGTCGTTGAGCACCTTAGCGATAGGAGCGAGACAGTTAGTAGTACAAGAAGCGTTAGATACGAAAGTCTGGCCAGCGTAAGTGTCAGCGTTAACGCCAACTACAAACATTGGAGTAGCGTCCTTAGAAGGAGCAGACATAACTACGTATTTAGCACCAGCTTCGATGTGAGCCTTAGCCTTTTCTTCTGTAAGGAAGAGACCGGTAGATTCAACTACGTATTCAGCACCAGCTTCGCCCCAACCAATTTCAGCAGGGTTCTTGCATGCAGTCACACGGATAGGCTTGCCATTTACGATGAGGAGGCTCTTGTCCATGTCGTAGTCTACAGTGCCGTCGAAGCGACCGTGCATTGTGTCATACTTAAGCATGTATGCCATGTAGTCTACTGGGAGAAGGTCGTTGATTGCAACGACCTCGATGTCGTCACGCTTAGTTGAAGCGCGGAAAACGAAACGACCGATACGGCCGAAACCGTTAATACCAATCTTTGTCATATTACCTAATTGTTTAACTTTATTGGGTTAAATTCTATTTATCGCCTGTAAAACTGTAAGTTAGCCCTTAATCCGGACTTTTAGATCTGATTCGGACACGCCTTTGCTGGTTTTACAGTGCAAAGATAGCAAATTATTTTGGTTAATCATCTATATTTTCGTTTTTTTTAAACTAAATAACGATAATATTTGTTAAATTTGCACATACACTTTGTGAGTTAACTATTCTGCTATAAACTGTAAAACTAAAAAAATTGGAAAAATGGGAAAATTCTTAACTGATTTCAAGGAATTCGCTATGAAGGGCAATGTGATCGATATGGCTGTCGGTGTGATCATCGGTGGAGCTTTCGGCAAAATCGTATCTTCACTTGTCAACGACATCATCATGCCGGTAATAACTCTCTGCACCGGTGGAGACGGCTATAGAAATCTCAAATACGTGATCCGCGCAGGTCATGAAGCTACTGCCGACGGCGTTGCAGCAGTAGAAGAGGTGGCTATCAACTATGGCACGTTTATCATGAACATCGTAGATTTCTTCATCATCGCACTCTCTATATTTGTTGCCCTGCGTGTCATCATGAAGTTTAAAAAGAAAGAGGAAGAGGCTCCCGCTCCAGCTCCGGAACCTACTACCGAAGAGAAGCTTCTCACAGAAATACGCGATATCCTCAAGAATCAGGAAAAATAAAAGCATTGGCTTTTCCGTTAATTTAATAGGATAGCTGTTGTAGCTGATTTAGCTATGATAGCTATCTTAGCTAATATAGCTACTTTAGAAAAGAAACAATATATGCAGAAGAAATTCAAAAGAACGCTTATCACATCGGCTCTCCCCTATGCTAATGGGCCTGTCCATATAGGCCATCTCGCCGGGGTATATGTGCCTGCCGATATCTATGCACGCTATCTTCGCCTGAAGGGCGAGGAAGTGTTTTTTGTAGGTGGATCTGACGAACACGGTGTGCCTATCACCATCAAGGCAAAAAAAGAGGGAGTAACTCCCCAGGACATCGTAGACCGTTACCACAAGATCATCAAAGATTCATTCGATGGGCTGGGGATATCATTCGATGTATATGGCCGCACCACTTCAGCGACTCACCGAAAGACAGCTTCCGACTTTTTCCGTCGTCTTTACGACAAAGGGGAATTTGTGGAGAAAAGCTCAATGCAGCTCTATGATGAGCAGGCCGGTCAATTTCTTGCCGACCGCTATGTGACCGGCACTTGCCCTCATTGTGGCAATGAAAAGGCGTATGGCGACCAGTGTGAGAAATGCGGCACGTCGCTCAATGCTACCGATCTCATAAATCCTAAGTCTGCTATCACCGGCAATACCCCTGTGCTCAAGGAGACCTTCCATTGGTTTCTTCCTCTCGACAAGTGGGAGCCGAAGCTGCGACAGTGGATTCTTGAAGAGCATAAAGAGTGGAAACCCAACGTATATGGGCAGTGCAAGTCTTGGCTCGACCTTGGCCTGCAGCCTCGCGCCGTAAGCCGCGACCTTGATTGGGGTATCCCTGTCCCTGTGGAGGGTGCTGAAGGAAAAGTGCTCTATGTGTGGTTTGACGCTCCTATAGGATATATTTCCAATACCATCGAGGCTCTTGGCGACGATTGGGAACGCTGGTGGAAAGATCCTGAGACAAGAATGCTTCATTTCATCGGAAAAGACAACATCGTCTTCCACTGCATCGTATTCCCATCCATGCTAATGGCCGACGGAAGCTACAATCTTCCCGACAATGTGCCAGCAAATGAGTTCCTGAACTTGGAAGACGATAAGATTTCCACTTCCCAGAACTGGGCTGTATGGCTTCATGAATATCTCGAGGATCTTCCGGGCAAGCAGGATACATTGCGCTATGTGCTTACAGCAAATGCGCCGGAGACTAAGGACAATAACTTCACATGGAAAGACTTCCAGGCTCGCAACAACAATGAGCTTGTGGCAATTCTCGGCAACTTTATCAACCGTGCCGTGGTGCTAACCCATAAGTATTTCGATGGAGCAGTGCCTCCGGTGAAGACACTCGAGACTGTAGACACTCAGCTTATAGAAGACATCGAGAAGCTTAAAGGCGAGATGACAGAGGCTCTTGACACATTCCATTTCCGCGAGGCTCTACGTCTTGCTATGGATATGGCGCGAGCAGGCAACAAATATCTTCAGGAGACTGAGCCATGGAAAGTATCTAAAACCGACATGGACCGTACAGGCACAATACTTAATATTGCGCTTCAGACTTGTGCCAATCTTGCCATCGCATTTGAGCCATTCCTTCCCTTCATGGCAGCAAAATTGATCAAAATGCTGGGTATGGGCGCCATCAGCTGGGATATGCTTGGAAAATTTGACCTCATCCCGGCAGGTGCGCATATAGGCAATCCGGAATTGCTCTTCGAGAAAATTGAGGATTCCGTTGTCGAGGCACAGGTGCAAAAGCTTAAGGACGCTAAGGAAAAGAATCGCTTGGCTGCATGGAAACCTGCAGAAGTTAAACCAAACGTTGAATTCGAAACTTTTGAGAAAATAGATATCCGCGTAGGTAAGGTGTTGGAATGCTCGAAGGTGAAGAAATCAAAGAAACTGCTTCAATTCCTTATTGATGACGGCATGGAGAAGCGTACGATACTCAGTGGTATTGCAGAAAGCTACGAAGATCCCTCCTTCCTTGTAGGCAAGGAAATATGCTTCATCGCCAACTTTGAGCCGCGCAAGATGATGGGCATCGAGAGCCAAGGTATGATTCTCTCTGCTGTCAATCCCGACGGGAAGTTGACTGTCATCTCGCCATCAGCAGATGTTGTGCCGGGCGCATCAGTAGGGTGAGTTATGGGTCTTTAAGGGCGTTAGGGTCTTTAAAGGCGTTAAGGACGTTAAGATATGAGTTTATGTAAGTATTTTTTAGCAAAGTAAACCATTACAATTTAACTGATTGAATGGTATGACTGCACAAACTGTGCAGTCAT
>CAMWLX010000399.1 GCA_947175225.1 uncultured Porphyromonadaceae bacterium | reverse complement strand
TTTTAATTACTTTTGTAAGAATTTTTAATTGCCAAGAAATGCATATTAATATGGACTTTCAAATTACTTCAAAATATAAGCCTACGGGCGATCAGCCTGAGGCTATTGCAGAATTGTCGGAAGGTGTGCTTGACGGGCATCCTTCTCAGACACTTCTTGGTGTGACCGGTAGCGGAAAGACGTTCACAATGGCAAATGTCATACAGCAAGTGAAGCGCCCTACCCTAATCCTGAGTCACAACAAGACCCTTGCAGCTCAACTTTACGGCGAGATGAAAAACTTCTTTCCGGAAAACTCAGTGCAATACTTTGTCAGCTATTATGATTACTACCAGCCGGAGGCGTATATACCATCGAGCGATAAGTATATCGAAAAAGACCTGATGATCAATGACCAGATCGAAAAGCTGAGACTTTCCACAGTAGCCGCGTTGCTGAGCGGACGCCGCGATGTGGTAGTAGTGTCTTCAGTCAGCTGCATCTATGGTATGGGAAATCCGGAAGATTTCTCAAAAAGCGTTGTCAGGATTGAGCTTGGACAAAGAATCTCTCGCAATGCGTTCCTACGCCAACTTGTAGATTCTCTCTACAGCCGAACGGAGGTGGACCTTGGAAGCGGTGAATTCAGAGTAAAAGGAGACACTGTAGACATTAAACTCTCTTTTGAAGATATTCAGCTAAGGGTTGTGTTCTGGGGAGATGAAATTGAAAAAATACAGACAGTTGACCCTCAGACAGGCATAATTCTCAGCGAACTCGATGGTTTCAACATTTACCCTGCCAATATCTTCGTGGCAAGCAAAGAAAGAACTAACAATGCTGTCAACCAGATAGCTATTGATTTAGGCACACAGGCAGAATTCTTCAGGAGTGAGGGTCGATTTCTTGAAGCTCAACGATTGACAGAAAGAGTCAACTACGACTTGGAAATGATCAAGGAACTTGGGCATTGCTCCGGAATTGAGAATTATTCAAGATATTTCGATGGTAGAGAACCCGGTATGCGTCCTTTCTGTCTTCTTGACTATTTCCCCAAAGACTTTCTGACAATCATAGACGAGAGCCATGTGACTCTTCCGCAGCTCCGTGGCATGTACTCAGGCGACCTTGCAAGAAAGCTTAATCTTGTGGAGTATGGTTTCCGTCTGCCTGCTGCCATTGACAACAGACCTCTGAAATTTGATGAATTTGAACGACTCACACCGCAGACGATTTATGTCAGTGCAACTCCCGGTGACTATGAACTTCAGAAATCAGAAGGCATCGTGACTGAACAAATCATCAGGCCTACCGGTCTTCTTGATCCGGAAATAGAGGTGCGTCCTTCAATGAACCAGATTGATGACTTATTGGAAGAAATCCAACTAAGGATAGAACGCGGAGAGCGTACACTTGTGACTACACTCACAAAGCGAATGGCAGAAGAGTTGGATGCACATCTTCAGAGTTTTGGAGTCAGAAGCGCCTATATACATTCTGATGTCGACACTCTCGACCGCATAAGAATCTTGAATGACTTAAGGGAAGGCACTTACGACGTTCTTATTGGTGTCAACCTTCTTAGAGAAGGTCTTGACCTTCCTGAAGTTTCACTTGTAGCAATACTTGATGCTGACAAGGAAGGTTTCCTACGTAATCATCGTTCGCTTACACAGACAGCAGGACGTGCTGCAAGAAATGTCAACGGCATGGTCATCATGTATGCAGACAAAATCACTGACTCAATGCAGAAGACTATTGACGAAACAGAAAGAAGACGTGCAAAACAAATGCTTTATAATGAACAACATGGCATCACTCCTACTCCTATCGTCAAAAAGACCAACACCGATCTCATTGATCTTTATAAGGGAACTACGACTGAAAGTCCGGGCCAAATGCCGCAAAGACCTATGGTATCAAAACCGGGAAATGCCAAGAAACCAGCAACGAGGACTACAGTTGAACCGAGACCATATTTGGAGGAAGAACATCAGGAGGCTGCTCTCGTAGCCGATCCTGTCGTAGAATACATGAGCTCGTCCGATCTTAAAGCTCGAATCGCAAAAGTTCAAGCAGACATGACTAAGGCTGCAAAAGCTATGGACTTTATGGAGGCTGCCCGACTTCGTGATGAACTCCTTGCTCTGAAAGATCTTGCAACTTCAAAAGAAACTGAGAGCCATGTATAAGAAAACTGACTTTCTGCCAACCACTGCAGACGAAATGAAAATGCTTGGATGGGAACAAGCCGACATCATCATTTTCAGTGGCGACGCCTACGTGGATCACCCTTCTTTTGGAGCTGTAGTCATCGGACGTACTCTTCAAAAGGCAGGATATAAGGTCGCCATAGTGCCACAACCCAATTGGCGAGATGACTTACGCGACTTCAAAAAACTTGGAAAACCCCGCCTCTTCTTTGGAGTATCAGCAGGAGCTATGGATTCAATGGTGAATCATTACACAGCTAACAGACGACTACGTCATGATGATGCCTACACCCCGGGAGGAAAGCATGGAATGCGTCCTGACTACCCGACAATAGTTTACTCAAAGATTCTGAAGGATCTTTATCCTGATGTGCCGGTAATAGCCGGCGGAATAGAGGCATCCTTAAGGCGAGTAGCACATTACGACTATTGGGCAGACAAACTTCGCCCATCAATTCTTGTAGAATCAGCTGCTGATATGATTTCCTATGGAATGGGAGAAAAAACAATGCTTGCTCTTGCTGATAGACTCGACAAAGGAGAAAAAATCTCCGATATCAGAGATATACCTCAGACTGTTTTCTTTACTGATCCCCAAGATGCTTCTGCGGATCCTGATAATTCGATAGTTCTTTCAAGCTTCCAAGAATGTTTAGCCGACAAAAAGAAACAGGCACAAAACTTTCGGCACGTCGAAGAGGAAAGTAATAAATGGAGTGGGAAGACTCTTTTTCAAGCCACTGGCGACCGGATGATACGTATCAATCCAATGTGGCAGCCGATGACTCAAGGGGAGATAGATGCTTCTTTCGACCTTCCATATACTCGTGTGCCACATCCACGCTATAAAGGTAAGACCATACCTGCCTACGACATGATCAGGCATTCGATTTGTATGCACAGAGGATGCTTTGGAGGATGCGCTTTCTGCACTATTTCGGCTCATCAAGGGAAATTCATAGCATCAAGAAGCAAGGAGTCAATCTTAAAGGAAGCTCGGAAAGTGACAGAGATGGAGGATTTTAAGGGATATATATCAGATCTTGGAGGTCCTTCTGCCAATATGTATGCTATGGGTGGAAAAAATAAGGAGGCTTGCAAGAGATGTGTCAGACCATCATGTCTTCATCCAAAACCTTGCCCTAATCTTGACACCGACCACTCTCCTCTTACAGACATTTACAAAAGCGTTGATGCCTTGCCCGGAGTAAAAAAATCTTTTGTGGGAAGTGGCGTCCGATACGACCTTGCTATGGCTCCGACGGATTCTCCTGATAAGACAAGGGCAAATGCAGAATATTTAGAAGAACTCATTGCTAACCATGTGAGCGGAAGGCTAAAAGTTGCTCCTGAACATACTTCAGACAAAGTGCTTGACTGCATGAGAAAACCATCTTTCAAGCTTTTTTACGACTTCAAGAAAATTTTTGATAATGTCAATCGCAAGTATGGCCTAAATCAGCAACTCATACCATATTTTATTTCTTCTCATCCGGCTTGTCGTGAAACAGATATGGCTGAATTAGCCTGCCTCACAAAAGGACTAAACTTTCATCTTGAACAAGTGCAAGACTTCACTCCTACTCCAATGACGGTAGCAAGTGAAATATATTAT
>CAMWLX010000398.1 GCA_947175225.1 uncultured Porphyromonadaceae bacterium | reverse complement strand
TCAGGAGAGGAAGGCACAGTTAAGGATGGAATTGCGGCGTTCCCCTCCCGATTGAATGAGATAGCAGTCATTAAAGTGAAATAAGTGCTTTTATCATAAACAGTACACGGGTTGGGCGTGAACTGAAATGGGATTGGGGTGTTTTTTTATTAGGGGTATATGGTGGAAACTTAAATATTTTTACTATGAAAAATTCTACTTCTCTTTCTTCCCAGGCGGGTCCTTCGGGAGGATATTATGTGTTTCTGATTATTTATTTGGTGTTGCTGAGCGCCTTCGGGTCGTTTGTCAACGATATGTATCTGCCTACTTTGCCGGAGATGGTGAGGTCGTTTCATACTACGCGTCCTGTGGTGCAGTTGGGTCTTACTTTCGGTATGATCGGCCTGGGTGTGGGCGAGTTGATCCTGGGGCCACTGAGCGACCGATTCGGACGAAAACCTATATTGATTTGGGCACTGGTGGTGTTTTGCATCGGTGCTTTCGGGAGCGTATGGTCTAAGACGATCCATGTCTTCCTTTGGTGGAGACTGGTGCAGGGTCTTGGTGCTTCCGGCGGATATTTTCTTGCGCGTACAATACCTGCAGACCTCTATAAAGGCCGGGCCCTCGCCAAGGTGATGGCACTTGTGGGAGCGATAAACGGTTTTGCTCCGGCGAGTGCTCCAGTGATCGGCGGTTTGGTGGCAAGATCAGTTGGTTGGCAAGGTATTTTCTGGATTCTTTTCGGATTCAGCGCGATGCTTCTTCTCCTTACCCCCGCCTTCAAGGAGTCGCTGCCTAAGGACCGTAGGGTGACGGGACATTTCGGTACGGCATTCAAGAATTATGTAGTGCTCGGCAAGAACAAGCATTTTGTGGTGCACGTGATGCTTAAGGCTGCGGCTTTGGGTGTGCTGTTCGCATATATTTCATCGGCACCATTCATCATTCAGGATCATTATGGATTCAGCCAGTTGCAGTTTGGTCTTTTCATGGGCTTCAATGCAATATTTGTGGCATTCGGAGCGACTGTGGCATTGCATTTCAAGCCGTTGAAGAAAGCAGCCTTATTTGGAGGACGAGCCTTGGTAGTTATTGCTGCTGCTCAGTTCGCATGCTTCTATTTGGTAGACAATGTATGGGTCTACGAGGCATTGAATCTTCCGATGCTGTTCTGCTTGGGTATGCTGTTTACAGTTGGAAATACTCTCGCTATGAATGAGGGGCGAGATTGCGCAGGCGATGCATCTGCTCTTATCGGCTTGATGGGATATGTGTTTGGCGCTACAGTAAGTCCGCTCGTTGGACTTGGAGATACAATGCATTCTACAGCTATCACGATCATGGCGTTGTCGGTTCTTGTTTTGGTGTTCACAAGGATGACTCGTGTGCTTCCTGCCGACTTGGAGGCTACCCCGCAGAGTGCATCGAGGACTGCGGAGAAGAATTAGGTCTTGAATCTTAAGATCGCATACAAACGGCTCAAGCAAGGCGAAATAAAAAATATACTTTGCATATTTGCATATTTTGCAGAATTGCAAAGTATATTTTGCGTTTGTGCAAGATTTGTTTGGATTACAAAATATAATTTATTAACTTTGTATTTCCTAAAACAAGATAATTATGGCAAAAAATCACCTTATTAATCGGCCACTTTACATGGACCACATCAAATCTCTTCTTAATCGGGGAATGATGCTGTTTCTTGTCGGACAACGACGAGTGGGAAAAAGCTACCTATTACTTCTTCTTAAAGAATGGCTTGAGAAAGAAAAAGCAGATGCCAATATTATTTATATTGATAAGGAACGTATCGGAAATACGGGGATAAATACAGCCGATGAATTGTATGAATTGGCAGCAGAAAAACTTCCTTTGGGAGCAGAAAACTATCTTCTTATAGATGAAGTGCAAGACATACCCACCTACGAAAATGCATTGAGAAGGCTCTATTCTGAAGAGAGATGTCAGATTGTGGCTACAGGTAGCAATGCGGACATTTTTTCCTCACAACTCGGCACGCGTCTATCAGGAAGATATATAGAAATACTAATATACAGCCTGACTTATCCTGAATTTCTTGAATTCCATCGCCTTGAAGATAATGATGCAAGTGTGTTAAAGTATCTTTCAATAGGGGGATTGCCTGGGTTAAGCCTTTTTGACATTGATGATAATCGTCATATCCGGGATTACCTTTTCGGTGTGTTCAATACGATTATGATGAAAGATGTCATAGAAAGACATAAGGTAAGAAACATACCTTTTATGAATAACCTGTGCCGCTTCATTGCTGATAATATCGGGAAAATCATTTCTGTTAAGAATATAGCCAACTATTTAAAATCAAAAGGGGGGAAAGAAGCAGCCTCTGACGTAACGACTTCGTCTTATCTTAATCAGTTGTCGGCGGCATTATTGTTGACGCCGGTATATCGTTATGAAATCCATGGGAAGCAGCTGTTGGAGCAAAACTATAAATACTATTTCTCTGATCATGGACTGAGAAATCTCCTATGCGACTTCAATGTGCGTGGCAGCATTGAAAAGATAATGGAAAATGTGGTGTGGCTTCATCTTGTCGCACATGGTTTTGTGGTAAGGGTTGGGCAACTGCGTGCCGGGGAAATTGATTTCGTGGCTTCGAAAGGGAGTGAAAAAATATATGTGCAGGTCACATATATTATGCGTTCTGAAGAAACGGAAGTAAGAGAGTTTGGGAATCTCAGTATGATTAAAGATAATTATCCTAAATATCTGGTATCGATGGAACCGATTGTGGGTGAACACAAAGATTATCCTGGTATAATTCATATTCATCTCCGTGACTTCCTTAAGCTTCAATTTTAGAAACGAATCAAATTAATGGATGAATAAAAAAGGACGCACGAGCCGTGCGTCCCTACAATGTTATTGATAATTTCTCTTATTATTTTTGCTGGAGTGGAGTCATGTGGTAGCCGAGGGCGTTGAGTTCCATTTCCATTCCGGCGAGGTACATTTGATGGAGGGCGGCTATGAAGCAACCGAAGGCGGCTTCAGTGCCGTTTTCTACCTGCTCGTGGGTCAGTAGGCTATGGACTCTTGATGCACATTCTGCTACAAGTTCAATTACTTTGTCAGCGGCTTCACCTTCATATCCGAGGAGGGTCTTCACAACTGTCTCATCAAGGTTGTCGAAACCATCCTTTTCGCGGAGGGCTTCATAGTAGTCGGTGCGGTCGGCGTTGGCTACCCAATCGGTGTCCCAGTAATATGCCATTGCCATTCCGACAAACATTATCCAACCGAGTGAAACGACAGGATACTGTTGGAATTCCTTGGATGCGTCCGGGAGATAGGCGCGGCCTATCATAGCCCATTTCTCTTCTACATCGGGACATTCGGGAACGTGCTGGTCGAGGGCTCCTTTATACTGAAGGAAGCTTGTGAGGTCTTGACGGACCTTTTCTTCAAATTTCTTAGCTACTTCTTTGCTGTTTTCCATAATATAATTTAGTTTTATGTATGATTTGTATAAGTTTTATAAGTCTTATAAGACGAATAGGTCGTATAAGCCAAATAAGATGAATAAGTCGTATAGGGCTTATAGCATCTTCATTTTATAAACGTTGGGGAGAGGGGTTTGGTTGTTGTGTCAAATATTAATTACCAAAGATTAAATGAGTTGGTTTTCATCGTTGTGGTCGTTCTCATCGTTGTCAAAGAAGTGGATCTCTTGAGAAGCTTTGACCACGGCAGGATGGAGGTTCAACATCTCTAGCAGGGCCCTAGTGCCCCCTTTCCGTACCCCAATGATGATGGCTTTGGGGAGCTGCTGGACCAGGTCCTGGAGGCGAACCTGCTCCTTGGA
>CAMWLX010000397.1 GCA_947175225.1 uncultured Porphyromonadaceae bacterium | reverse complement strand
GGATATTGGATATAATATATTAGAACCAGAGCTAATGAAAACTGCCGTTTTCAACGCTGGTGATTTCAATGTACCACAATTCAGACCGAGAATTATCATCTTTGGTATTAGAGAAGATAGCGGATTAAAATTGGAGGATTTTTATTCTGCTTTACATTCTCGTATGTGTTCTTATAAACCCACGGTTAAAGATGCCATCGGATCTTTACCTCCTATTTACCCTTTGGAAGTTGTCTCAAAGGTAAAGAATAAAAACAAATCGCATTACGCCACTGATGAAACAGATCCATTCCATCTGCCGCGTCATTGTAGTGCAAGAGATTTGAACACTATCCGTACATGGATTACCAATAACATGAATTCATTATCTCATAAAGAAGCAATTGAATTCTATAAAAAAGTTACGGGCAAGGATACGCTTTATACCAAGTATCGCAATTTGGAGTGGAACAAACCCTCTCCTACGGTTGTTGCTCATTTGCAAAAAGATGGGTTTATGTTCATTCATCCCGACGTGAAACAAGCTAGATTTATTACTGTCCGTGAAGCTGCACTCCTCATGACATTCCCAACAGACTATAAGTTTATTGGGGCAAACTCAATTTGTTACAAAATGATCGGTAATGCAGTTCCTGTTAATTTTGCAAATGCCATCGCTCAATCAATATACGAGATATTATCAAGATGAAGAATATTCTTATCGCATGCGAAGAAAGCCAAGCTGTTTGTAAGGCGTTTCGAGAACGTGGATTCAACGCATTCAGTTGTGATATATTAGAATGCAGCGGAGGTCATCCAGAATGGCATTTCCACCAAGATATTTTTGAGATAATAAATAATAAGGGAGGCCATTTGGAAAATGGGAATGACTATTTTTTACCGTCAGGAGAAGAATGGGATTTAATGGTTGCTCATCCTCCATGCACATACCTTTCCGTTAGTGGTGCTCGCTGGATGTACCATCCGGATGATGCTCATCTACCTGTTTCAAAAAGACGCGAACACCCAAATCATATAGGTCGACGAGAAAAACAGAAGGAAGCAATCGAGTTCTTTCTCCGATTGACAAATACGGGTATCAAACATTGGGCTATAGAAAACCCTGTTGGCGTCATGAATTCCCATTTTAGGAAACCAGACCAAACGGTTCAACCATTTTGGTTTGGGGATTCTGCTTCAAAAAAAACATGTTTATGGCTCCACGACTTACCTTTACTTGAAGCTACAGAGATAGTTGATCCAGGAGAAAGGGTAGTACTTTCGAGCGGAAGGTCTTTGCCCAAATGGTACTCAGACTCTTTTAATACAAAGATCTCCACTGAGGAACGAAGAAAACTAAGAAGTAAAACATTCCCCGGTTTTGCACAAGCAATTGCTGAGCAATGGGGCAAATACATACAGCAATGATTTACATCCAACGAGTAAGAAGCAACGACATTGGTGATGATTATGGCAAGCAGGTTGAGCTTGGTAAAACCTTTATGTCCTATCATAAATGGGAGGCTGGAGAAATACCTGTAACCATAACTTTCTGTTCGTTGACAGAAGAGCAAAACCATTTGAATGGAACAAAAATAAAGACTTCTTTTAAGGTTAGAGGTGATGAACGTGGTGGCGATCGAATTGGTATAGATTGTAAGGAGTACGTTAATGAAGATAGGATATGTGCCCTAAAACAATTTCTAACAGACAAACTCAATCTGTTGCCTGCCAAAGACTACTTTATCCTTGAAGATGTCGGAAATGACGGTCGTTCTTTCAAATTATACGGAGTTCATTCTCATGATTTGCCTGCATCTTTACTATTAGATAGATTTAAAGGGCAGGTTGTTGACATGGAAGAACCTAAAAAGGCGGAAATACCAAGGGTATTTAACTATCCTTTACAACAAATCGTTTACGGAGCACCTGGCACAGGCAAATCGTTTACCATTGACGATACAGTCAATTATGAAAATTCAGTAAGAACTACATTTCACCCTGATAGCGATTATGCCTCCTTTGTTGGTGCATACAAACCTACAATGGAGGCTGTGCCCATTACGACTTTTGATGGATCGCGTCCGTTATATGCTGTTGGTCATGCAAATCATCCCGGCACTGAAAAGAAAATCGTTTATAAGTATGTGCCACAAGCTTTCTTGAAAGCTTATGTGGCTGCATGGAGCAATATGGACAAACCTTATTTCCTAATTATTGAGGAAATAAACCGAGGCAACTGCGCTCAGATTTTCGGTGACCTTTTCCAGTTACTCGACCGCAACAATGCCGGCAGCTCTTCGTATGCCATTCATGCAGACGAGGACATCTCACAGTTCCTCAGTAGTGACAAAAAGGGCTTTGCTTCTCTTTCTGACGACCAGAAAGATGCTATCCGCTCTTTCACACTTGAAAAAGATAATGGCAAAACGCAGCCAGTAGGCCAAGATATTCTTGATGGCAAACTTCTTCTTTTGCCGCCCAATCTCTATATTTGGGCCACAATGAACACAAGCGACCAATCACTTTTCCCCATTGACTCCGCTTTTAAGCGTCGATGGAACTGGAAGTATATGCCTATCGAGTACAACCCGCTTGATAAGAAAACACAGCAACCGATTGACTGGAAGTTCAAGATTGGGGACAATCTCTATTCGTGGGGACAATTCCTTAGCAAGATCAACCCCGAAATCTATACGCTTACCGAATCATCGGATAAGCAGATGGGTTATTTCTTTGCCAAAGCTGATAATGCCACCGGCATTATCTCTGAGGACGTGTTCTTGAACAAAGTATTGTTTTATCTTTGGACAGACGTGTTCAAAGACTTTGATGTATCAAGCGAACTATTCAAGAATAAGAAAGCCAACCGATCATTCCGTTTCACTGACTTCTTTGAGGACCACGAAGCCCTTGGCAATTTCATCGTGAATTTTGAGTTAGAGCAACAAGTAAATACAATTGCAGAAAACACAGAGGAAGCGACAAAACGAAATTATGGACGAGCACTCATCGTGAAATTTCCAGACGGAACTATGATTAAAGGTCCAACGCAATTCGACTCATATATCCAAGCTTTGGAAAAAATTGGAATTGACAAAGCTGCCGATGCAGTTCTTAAGCGCAATTACACTCGTAACCAAGCTCCTCTCATTTCAAAAGAGAAGAGTGAATCCATCGAGAATTCATCTACATTCTCCTATGTACAATGTGGTGAATACTATGTAATAAAAGGGATTGATACGATGGAAGGAACATTAAAAGGTATTTCAAAAGAGTTAAATCTTGGTCTAATTATTACATTTGAATAAGATGGTTCCATATATATTTGCCCCATACAATCCAATGGATGATGAACAACCTATCCTACCTCCCAAGGGTGTAGGTGAAAGTTTTCGCTATATGAAAGTTACATTTCCCAATGGCACAGAGTTCAAAGGATATAACATCTTTGACGTGTACATTCGTTCTCTCCGATATATTGGCTTCGATAGAGTTTATAAGGTTTCATATTGGAGTAAATATAAGCGAGGTGGGGCTCCAATAGTATCCACAACAATTCACAAAGAATGGGGGCCCAGATATAAATCGTATGAAGTCGATGGGTATCATGTGCTTAAAGTGAAAGCTAATTCATTTCGTGCTCTTATCAATCAAATTTCTGAGACCTATAACCTTGGGATTAGAGTAGATTTACTATGAAACTATTGATTGAAGAATACCAATATAACGTGGCCGACGTTGAAAACGTACTTGATGGGTTGTTTACCCTTCAGGACGTTGAGCAAAAGGTGTCGGTCAGTTATGTTGGGTATTATTACAATCCACACGAGAAAGTCCGTGATGTAGTTTTCATTCTGCCCA
>CAMWLX010000396.1 GCA_947175225.1 uncultured Porphyromonadaceae bacterium | reverse complement strand
TAATATATTTCTAAAAAAAAAATCATTTTTTCTCGAACTATTTTTCATCTAAGTTGTTCTAACAGTATAAAAATCGTTTCATGATGTTAGGTTAGTTCGAAAGTATTATGGAAAACTTTCAAAAAACAGTTGCTTGTGAAAGTAGCTGTTTTTTCTTTCTACATTTTGCAGACCGCCGCATAATGCTCCTTAAATCCTTCAGCAACTCGCACGGCTTCCTCCCGATCTCTAAACAATCCATATACAGTTGACCCCGACCCGGACATAGCAGCATACACCGCTCCAGACTCAAGCAATCTCTCCTTAATATTCCCAAGCATACTATGCCCGGGAAATAATGACCCTTCAAACTCATTCACCATCTTCCCCTGCCACTCTGCAACTCCAAGCCGGACAATATCTCTAAGCGACAGCAAAGGGGGGCATGGAGTGACTCCGGCAAAAGCCTCTTTTGTAGATATCGACTCATCCGGCTTCACAAGGACACACCACCATCCGGAAAGATCCAATTCTATCGGCACCAACCTCTCCCCTACCCCTTCAGCATAGCAAGGCTCATTATATATAAAGAATGGACAATCCGCCCCAAGTCTCAAAGCCATCTCAGCCAATTGCTCTTTGCTGAAAGGCTCTCCACTCAAAGCATTGAGCATGACCAACACTCCGGAAGCATCTGCACTTCCTCCTCCAAGTCCTGCACCATCAGGGATATGCTTCTCCAAAGCAATCTGATACTCCCCGAGCTCCGGATACTCATCTTTAAATATCTTCCAAGCCTTATAGACCAAATTTTTCTCTAAAGGACAATCCACCTCTCTACCCATAAACTTGAACTCAGTATGCTCAGCCGGAGTTATCTCAAGGATATCACAAAACTCCTCCGGATTTTCCGGCGTCCCATTATACTTTCCAATCGGATAGAACACTGTCTCCAAATCATGGTATCCATCCTCCCGCTTCCTCACTATATTAAGCCCAAGATTCAACTTGGCATTCACAAACTTTATCATCTTTATATACAATATTTAGTTTTTTTTCTTAGAATGGGAAACAATCCTACAAGAATCGCCGACCTAATCCCGAGGTAGCAGGTAAATGCCATCCAGAGCATCCACTGAGTATGACTCAAAGTATTGATAAGGATTGCGAATAATCCCACTCCGCATAGTGTAGATATGAGCATAGGTCGTGTCCGAGTCAGACCAATATAAAACCCATCATATATAAAAGCCAATGCCCCGGCTACGGGCAACAGCGAAACCCATAGTCGACATTCTTCTACACTTTCTGCGACAGCTGAGGAGTCGCTCAGCAGCCCCACTATTACTGACAAAAAAACAGTATATGCCAAAGCAAACACCACAGTCACAAACGCAGTCCACTTCAAAAGACCAATAATTGCCTTGCGAAGCATCTCTGTGTCATGTGCCCCGGAATACCTTCCCACCAATGCTTCCCCCGTAAATGCAAATCCATCCATAAAATAAGAAAAAAACAGAAACATCTGATTGATTACAGCATTTGCACCCACTTCCACATCCCCAAGTCGAGCACTATAGGCATAAAGCATCATAGTAAGTGCAATAAGACACGCAGAACGAAAAAACAAATTTGAATTGACATTCAGCATCGCCTTCCATTCTTCACCCCAAATGCGCTTCCACCATTCTTGATGGCAGGCTCTGCCCATGTGCCAACTTGATAGAAAGTTTTTTAAGATCCCATTCCTTCTGCAAATCCTCCAAGCCATCCATCCGGCAGGCACTGCCATCAGCCATTGTGCCAATACAGTCCCTGTTGCAATCCCCTCATATCCCATCTTAAATCCATAGACCAACGACAAAGTGGCTACTACATTAAGCAGACTGACTCCTATATTAACCCACATTGCCGTAGCTGTTGACTGCATTCCTATAAACCATCCCGTCAAAGCCGTCAAGACCATTATCGGGACAGCCCCTCGAATACATATGGAAAAATAAGTCCCGGCCAATTCCGTCGTCTCAGCAGTTGCCCCCATAACTTTTTGCAGCAATCCAAGCATAGGGGAATGAACAGATATCAGAAAGCATCCAATTACGATAGCAAGCATCAAAGAATTCCTCAGACTGACTCCCATCCCCTCTTTATCTCCTGCTCCAAAATGTGTGGCGGTTAGCCCGGATGTACCCGCTCTTAGAAAACTGAAAAGCCAATACATCGTAGTGACCATTACGGACCCAATCGCCATCCCTGCCAAATAACGCTCATCTCCCATGTGGCCTGCAACAGCCGTATCGCAAAGTCCGAGCAACGGCACAGAAATATTACTGACGACAGTGGGCACCGTCATCCGCACTATTTTCCTGTCAAGCGACATTTTTTCGCCCTCTTTCTCTCTTATCATACTGCAAATTTGAAAAAAAAATCCGAAACAAACAAAAATTTAGTTGTTTTTAGCCGGATTTATTGTTAATTTTGCATTATGACTGAAAATACTCCCTATTCCGGCACCCGTTCTGACATCCTCGACACAGGTCAGTGGCACCTTGCCGTCGACATATCAAGGCATGGTTTCGGTGCCTGGCTTCTTCCCGATGAATCCCTCGGTATGCACCCTCGCGTGATCATTCGCACTGCGTGGGCGCCATCTGACGCCGGGCTGCTTACTAAAATTGAAGATGCTGTCTACGACAACCCTACTGTCCTCGACGATTATTCTGCCGACATCATCATCGAAAGCGACCGCCAGCTCTGGCTTCCGGCTTCTCTCTATCCTACCGACGAAGACTGTGCCGATGCCTACGTCTCAGTCTATGGAGGAGACATTCTCGATGTAATGGTCAACGATCTTGACTCTGAGAAATGTGCCTTTATGCTCACTCCGGGGCTTAAGTCTTTTATGCAGCGATCATTCCCCGGTGCTCGTATTTGGAGCCAACAAGCCCTCCTCAAGGATAATTCACAGCAACCTCACGACTCCTTCAAATGTTTGCTTGATATCCGCCAGTCGGCTTTCGACCTAATCCTCCTTTGCCATGGTGAACTCCTCAGCACTTCTACTCATCTCTGGAAGACAGAAACCGACATAGCCTACGTCCTGCTCAATATCATGCAGACCTACGAAGCCCCTACTCCCGATACTGAGATAGTCTTCAGTGGTGTCCGCAAAGTGCGTCAGTCCCTTGGCAAGACACTGCAACCCTATTTTAAATCAATCAGCCAAAAAAACTATGACCTCGCCGGAAAGGAAATTCCTTCCGCCGTCTACTTGGCCATAAATAGAAAGAAACGTTATGCGCATCATACGAGGTAAATACGGCAAACGCCGCTTCGACGTGCCACACAACATCACGGCTCGCCCTACAACCGACTTTGCCAAAGAAAACATATTCAACGTGATCGAAAACATCGAAGACATTGAAGGGAAAGATGTCCTCGATCTTTTCGCCGGAACAGGTGCGATCAGCCTGGAGTTTCTCTCCCGTGGTGCCAAATCGGTGACTGCCGTTGAGATGTCTTCCATTCAAGCCAATTTCATAAGAAGCGTAAAGGAAAAGCTCAACGATGAAGCTCTTCGCATCATACGTGGCGACGTGTTCAAGTTTTTGGCTTCCGTAAAGAAACCCTACGACATCATTTTTGCTGACCCTCCCTACGACCATCCAAGATTTGCAGAAATCCCCTCTCTCATTCTCTCTTCGGGAGCAGTCAAACCGGGTTCGTTGGTAATTATTGAGCACAATGCATCCCACGACTTCTCCTCCCTCCCGGGATTCGACCAACACCGCGCTTACGGCTCTGTCAACTTCTCCCTCTTCCGCCTACCCGACCCGGATTTAGAGGCATAACCTATAAACATTAAACCATTTACAT
>CAMWLX010000395.1 GCA_947175225.1 uncultured Porphyromonadaceae bacterium | reverse complement strand
GTGCAGACATCTCCCGTGCAGCAGTGCTGGAACCCGGAGGGCTCCAAGGGCATGCTTTTCTCCAACAATGAAAAGGAAGGACAATGGTATTTCTACTATCAGCCTACCGACTGGAAGATTGGAAACCATATCGTAGGTTCACGCGAAGAACTTAAGCAGATGATGGACTCTGCAGCTAAATATAATGTACGCGTGATTGTAGACGTGCTTCCCAACCACACGGCTTTCGATGTGGATGAAGTCAGCGACGACCTTGTCAATGCCGTAGGTGGTCGAGACAAACTTTACCACTCTCAGGGTCTCAACCCAGTACAGGACTACAACGACCGCTATCAGTGTACCCTCTGGGGATCCGGGGCACTTCCTGACGTAAACACTGAAAATAAGGATTTCCAGAAATATTATATGCAATTTGTCAATGACTTGCTCGACCTTGGAGTTCGCGGATTCAGATACGACACTGCCAAGCATATCGGCGTACATTCCGATCCCGTGGACACTGCCTCGGGAGTGACGGAAAACGACTTCTGGGATGTTGCTACCGGACAAAAGGCTGTAAAAGGCGTCAAGCTTAACGTACCCTATGAGGATCTCTTCGTATATGGAGAGGTGCTTCAAGATAAAAATGTCCCTGAAAAGGAATATGAGGAATATTTCGGACAGACAGCCTCCAGCTACGGATGGATTCTCCGCGAAATGCTTGAAAAAGGATCTGCGAAAGGCATTGATATCAAAGACTGGCATCATTCGGCTTCTCCCGAGACTTTGACCACTTGGGTAGAGAGCCACGACACTTATTGCAATGCCCATGAATCAGCACATCTGACAGATGATCAGATTCGCACAGCATGGGTGTTCTTGACTGCCCGCGACAAGGGCACTCCACTCTTCTTCTCTCGCCCTGCAGGGTCAACCCGCGACAACTATTGGGGCAACAATCGTCTTGGAGAAGCCGGCAACGATGAATATTTCCACCCTGAGGTGGTAGCAGTCAACCATTTCCGCAAGGAGATGGCAGGGCAGCCTGAAGATATCCAGACTTGCTCAGATGGCGAGGTGCTCGCCGTCAACCGTGGCAAGAAAGGAGCTGCGCTTATCAATTTGGCAGGGCTTTCAAAGCCTATCGACGTAGCTACTACGCTTCCGGACGGAAGATATCGCGACAAAGTATATAATAAGGAGTTTTTAGTAAAGAAAGGTCGACTGACGGGCATACTTGCTCCGCGCCGCACTTACATCCTTCAGAAATAATTCAAAATATTTGAAAAAATATTTGGATAAGGTGAACCGAGTGGTTCACCTTATTGTTTTAATGCCAAAGAAGACCGAAACAGGGCTGAGGGTCAAAGACCTGAAACCTATAATTTATTAAAATCTTGATTGAAATGGCTAATGAAAAAAGTCTGAAAGGCACTCAGACAGAACAATTGATAAGTGCCTCATATTTGAACGAGACGCAGTCATACGCACGCTATTTGTATTATTCACAGATTGCTGATAAAGAAGGCTTATTCCCGGTTGGCGTTATTTTCCGTGAGTCTGCCGACAACGAGCTTCACCATGCAAAAGTATTCTTGAAAATGCTTCAAAATACAGAAGTGAATGCTACCGTTGCTACTGAAGCCGGATTCCTTGGCAAGACTGTAGACAACCTGCAGACTGCGATGAAAGAGGAAATGGAAGGAGGCTATGAATACTATATGGCAGCCGCAAAGACAGC
The DNA here is from genome assembly GCA_947175225.1 of uncultured Porphyromonadaceae bacterium. Taxonomy (GTDB): domain Bacteria; phylum Bacteroidota; class Bacteroidia; order Bacteroidales; family Muribaculaceae; genus Lepagella. Next base: position 2,143 of record CAMWLX010000395.1, on the reverse strand, counting down.
AAAAGAGGAAGGATTTGACGATATCGCTTCTCACTTTGAAGCAATTGCAAGCGTCGAGAAATTCCACTACGATCGTTTCGCTAAGTTCCTTGATATGATTCAGAAGGGAACTCTATGGAAACGTGAGAAACCTGTCACTTGGCATTGTCTCGTATGCGGATATGAATACGTTGGCACTGAGCCACCGGTAAAATGCCCGGCATGCGACCATCCTGCAAGTCACTACATTTGTGTAGAAGACGGCTATTGCCCGGCTCCTGCAAGCTGATTGAAAGAATTATGAAAACAACAGAGGCTGCCCCATTTGGAGCAGCCTTTACTTATATCTACCACATTCAACTAAGAGTATACCTCACATTCGCAATCGAATGTCGAATCAGTTGTAAAATTTTCTGAAGACAGAAATTATATCGAGGTGATCTTGCACTCCTGCAGTCTCAGCTGCAGAATGCATCGCCCAAATAGGAGCTCCCATATCCACTCCTCGCAAATCTAACTGTCCTGTAAGGATATTTCCCAACGTTGACCCACCTGCCACATCTGAATGATTAACGAAATATTGACACTTGACTCCAACTTCTTCGCAAAGCGAACGGAAAACTGCCGCTCCGTCAGCATCAGTCATATACTTGCAGTTGGCATTGATCTTCACTACCGGACCTCCACCGATCACCGGATGGTTGGTAGGATCGTACTTTTCATTATAGTTTGGATGCCACGCATGTGCATCGTCGGCAGATATCATGAAGGAATTGGCGACAGAACGGTAGAAAGCTTGCGGACCAAAACCTACACATATACATATACGCTCCAATATTTCACGCAAAACGGGAGAATGGGCACCTTGCTTTGTGCCTGAACCAGTCTCTTCATTGTCAAATACAGCCATCACACGTGTAGCTCCGCATGGGGCATCACATTCCTGAAGAAACGCTTCAAGAGAAGCGAATGCCATACTCAAGTCGTCAATACGCCCACTCTGTATATATTCTTGGTTGACCCCAACCAATTGAGCCTTTTCCAAAGGATAGAGATTGAGTTCATAGTCGATTATTTCTTCCGGCTGAATTTCGAGATATTCAGCCAAAATGCATTTCAGCACCCCTCCGTGTGCCTTATAATGATCGATCTGCTCCTGCGTAAAATATCCGATCACCGGTTTCATATCCTTCTGCACACTAAGTTTGTTGCCTTCATTCACCTCTCTATTGAAATGAATGGCAAGATGGGGAATTGTGCATATAGGCTTCTTCAGATCTATCAATGTAGTTTCCGGATGAAGGAAGTCGGGGCCCATTGTCATCACACGCCCGGAAACAGATAGCGGACGGTCAAACCATGTATACATTATGCCACCTCCATATTTCTCTACATTGAGACTGACCACTCCCCCATCACCATATATTTCACACTGAGGTTTGATCTTGAAGCATGGAGAGTCGCTATGAGATGAAATGATTCGGAATCCGGCATATCCCGGAGCATCCACACCTACAATGAATGCAAATACAGCCGAATCATTCTTCACTACATAATATTTTCCACCTACTTCAATCTCCCAATCATCCCTTGGGTCAAGCTGGATGAAGCCGGCTTTGTCAAGTTCTTTGCAGATGGTAGCTACTGCCAAGAAGTTGCATGTCGAGGCGTCCATCCAGGTTAAAAGTCTTTGTATCATAGTTAGTCTATTGTCAGAAGAGTGATACTGGCCAGATAGATCTGACTCAATTCTCTATCATTCGAAATTCAATATTTTAAATTGTTAATAGCCCTTAGCACATTGCAGAGAGTCTGCGACCAATACTCTTTGAAATTATCCTTGCATACTCTGAAGGCTTCTTCAAGATTGTCGCCCTCACTTTCCCTAACTTCAACCACAAAATCATATAGCGGCTGATAGATATCTGCTAAGTTTTCTGAAATGGTAGTGGCTATTGGAGTGTCGGAATATTTCATATCCTTCTGAAAAGTCTCAAGATATGTATCGTCTTCTCCGAAGAGCACTGCGAGCTGCATTCTCACCGATTCATACTGCTCCTCAGCGAGATGGTCAGCCAACCCCCAGCCCCATTCTACCACTGATTCACTCTCCCCCACGGCGAGATCATGAAATGCATAATATATCCGAGGAAGATATCCCACC
>CAMWLX010000394.1 GCA_947175225.1 uncultured Porphyromonadaceae bacterium | reverse complement strand
GTTCTAATTTTGAATTTAGAATCAATGCTGTCAGATTAATTCTAAATTCTAAATTCTACATTCTAAATTATTTACGGAAGTATTTTACTGCATTTGCGAAGAGATTCTGGCGCTTGTCGCCTGAGATGTTCTTAAAGAGACCTTCGTCGTATCTCTCTGAGTGTCCCATCTTTCCAAGTATCTGACCATCGGGGCTTATGATACCTTCGATTGCGTCGGAAGAACCGTTTGGATTGAAAGGACTTGTCATCGTGGCATTGCCATGTGCATCCGCATACTGGAAAGCTATCTGGCCGTTTTCTGCAAGTTGCTTTACGAGTTCAGGACTTGCCGTAAACTTGCCCTCGCCGTGAGAGACAGCAATAGAATGGAGTTGCCCTATCTCGAAGCCATCAAGCCACGGAGATGCGATACTGCCAACGCGAGTCACTGCTATCTGCGAGATGTGGCGGTTGATATCGTTGCGGAAGAGGGTAGGGCTTTCAGGAGAAAGCTCTCCGATTTTTCCAAATGGAAGAAGTCCTGACTTCACAAGAGCCTGGAATCCGTTGCATATACCAATGATGAGGCCACCACGCTTCAGAAGGCGTTCGATAGCCTCTTTCACGGCGTCATTCATGATTACACTGGCGATAAACTTGCCGCTGCCGTCAGGTTCGTCACCGAGTGAGAAACCTCCGCTGAATGCGAGAATATGGCATTCGTCGATCATTTTTGCCATTGTGGCTACAGATTCGCGTGTCTGTTCCGGTGTCAGGTTGCAGAATACGCTGGTGGTGCAGTTTGCTCCTTCGCGGCTGAATGAGCGGATCATATCATAGTCGCAATTGGTGCCCGGGAATACCGGTAGATATACTGTCGGATGCTCAACCGGCTCACCCTTCCAGACCAGCTTGTTCTCACCGGAAGTTGCGTTTTCAGCTACCCCCTTTGTATCAGCGTGGTCAGGATAAATTTCATTGAAACGGTCGCTGTTAGCTTTCTTGAGAACGAAAATATTCTTGCGGTCGCCATTGATATTCAGAATTGGATCAGCGATAGTTGCTCCAATCGGACGATATTCGTTGCCAAGTTTTTCGGAGCTTTCTACTACGATCGCGCCATAGTTCCACTTATAGAGATCTTCTGCGGGATATTCGATTTCAGCACCGATTTCATTGCCGAAACTCATCTTCGCTACAGCCTCACCAAGTCCGCCAAATCCGAGTGCGTAGGCTGCTTTGATCTTGCCGCTCTTTATATCCTCATGAATTGTAGCGAAGTTCTTCTTCAGTTGGTCGGTATTAGGCATGCCGTTTTCGAGAGGTTTTGCCTCAAGAATATAGAGTAAGTCTCCGGCTTCCTTAAATTCCGGACTGATCACATCCCTTGCATCGACCGGCACAATGCCGAAAGCTATCAAAGTAGGAGGAACGGATATGTCGGCGAATGTGCCACTCATGGAGTCTTTGCCGCCGATTGATGGAAGTCCAAATTCCTTTTGCATCTTCAGGGCTCCGAGCAGAGCAGCAGCCGGTTTGCCCCATGATTTGTCGGTGTGCATACGCTCAAAATATTCCTGATATGAGAAACGCATACGTGAAGTGTCGCCTCCTGCTGCGGCTACCTTTGCCACAGCTTCCACCACTGCGTAGGCTGCCCCATGGTAGGGACTCCATTCGCTGATAAATGGATTGAAACCGTAGGCCATCATGCTGGCAGTGTTTGTGTAGCCTCCTGTAGGAAGTTTCTGCACACTTACCTGTGTCTCAGTTCCCTGAGTTTTGCCTCCGAAAGGCATAAGCACAGTAGATGCGCCGATTGTGGAGTCGAACATTTCGATAAGTCCCTTCTGAGAAGTGACATTATCATCCGCGAGCATTTCTTCAAATGATGCCGGAGTGATGTGAGGCATTTCCGGTGTGACAGTTCCGATTGTGACGGTAGCCTTCCGTGTAGCACCTGCTGAGTCGATAAACTCTCGGCTCAAATCTGCCACAACATCACCGTTCATCATCATACGCATACGTCCGCGGTCTGTGACGTCGGCAACGTGGGTCACTTCAAGGTTTTCCTCATGGCAATATTTGATGAATTCCTCCATATCTTTCTTCTCAACCACCACGCTCATGCGCTCCTGGCTTTCGCTGATAGCAAGTTCCGTAGCGTTCAGGCCGCTATATTTCACAGGCACACGGTCGAGATAGATATCAAGACCATCAGCCAATTCCCCGATAGCGACGCTGACACCGCCGGCACCGAAGTCGTTAGATTTCTTGATGAGACGAGTCACTTCAGGACGATGGAAGAGTCGTTCGATTTTGCGCTCTTCAGGAGCATTACCTTTCTGGACCTCACTTCCACACTGCTCAAGTGAACTTACATTGTGCTCCTTGCTTGAGCCGGTAGCTCCACCTATACCGTCACGACCTGTACGACCACCGAACATCAGGATTACATCGCCAGGCACCGGACGTTCACGGCGAACGTCAGCCTGCTTGACAGCTCCTACCACTGCGCCTACTTCAAGACGCTTAGCAACATAATTAGGATGGAATATTTCACGCACATGGGTTGTTGCAAGGCCGATCTGGTTGCCGTAGCTGCTGTATCCGGCAGCTGCACGCTTGGAAATCACACGCTGTGGAAGTTTTCCCTTCATGGTCTCACTGACAGGCTTATATATGTCTCCTGCGCCTGTCACACGCATAGCCTGATATACGTAGCTGCGTCCGCTCAGCGGGTCACGTATGGCTCCACCCAGACAAGTGGATGCGCCGCCGAACGGTTCGATTTCAGTAGGATGGTTGTGTGTCTCATTCTTAAACATCAGGAGCCACTTCTCTTTCTCCCCCTTTTCATTATCAACATCAATGACGATTGAGCAAGCATTGTTCTCCTCGCTTTCTTCCTGATCGTCGAGAATCCCTTTGCTCTTTAGCCAGCGGGCACCAATGCAGGCAAGATCCATAAGGCATAGGCGTTTTTCTTCCCTGCCAAGATCCTTGCGCATGTCGTGGTAAAGGTCGAGAGTAGCTTTAATGTCGTCGGCCACCATGCTGTCTTCCACATCAATATTGGTGAGTTCAGTCATGAAGGTAGTGTGGCGGCAGTGGTCGCTCCAGTAAGTATCAAGTATTCTGAGTTCAGTCTCTTTGGGATCTCTACCCTCTTTATTGAAGTAATCTACCACTGTCATAAGGTCGGCATCATTCATCGCGAGCCCCATCTTCTTGATGAATTCGGGTGCTTTTTCGAGAGTGATGTCGCGGAATCCTTCCAGCACATTGACCGGGGTAGCAGTGGCACGTTCTGGCGGACAGAGCACATTCATATCCTTTTTGCGCGATTCAACAGCGTTGATTGTATAGTGGGCAATCTTTTCGAGATCTTCCTCACTCACAGAATCGTCAAAAATCATGAGTTTTGCGCTGCGAATCTCTGCTTCAGAAGTCGGGTCGATAAGCTTCACGCAGTCTTCAGCAGAAGAAGCTCGTTGGTCAAACTGGCCCGGAAGACATTCTACGGCAAGATATTTCTTTCCGTTGAGGTCAAAATTTTCACTTACAGTGTCGGTAGCCGGCTCGCCGAAGACACGATATTTAGCTTCTTCAATGAGAGCAGGGTCGGCGTTGAAGACATCGTAGACGCAGATCAGACGCAAGTCTTTGATGTCAAGCCCAAGATTTTCATTGAGTTCCCGACGGAGACTGTCGGCCTCTACCCTGTAGGCACCGCTCTTCTCCACGAAAATTCGTTTATTTTGGTTCATATATGGTTAAAAAGGTTTAAATAGTTTAAGGGGTTTAAATGGTTTAAGGGGTTTAGATAGTGAAGTTGTTTCGACTTATTTTTTTATTAAGATTTCGTCAGCTTTGCGAGCAGAT
>CAMWLX010000393.1 GCA_947175225.1 uncultured Porphyromonadaceae bacterium | reverse complement strand
GAATCAAGCCAGAGTAGTCAGCACGCTCCGCGTGCGTCACACCGAATCAAGCCAGAGTAGTCAGCACGCTCCGCGTGCGTCACACCGAATCAAGCCAGTGTAGTCAGCACGCTCCGCGTGCGTCACACCGAATCAAGCCAGTGTAGTTAGCACGCTCCGCGTGCGTCCCACCAGCTCAAACCTAAAAAAATTTTTTTTTAAAAAAAAACTAACAAATTAGTTGCATATTTAAAATTTTAGTTTTATCTTTGCATCCGAAATCAATATCCCACTAAAGGACCTAAAGCCCTTAGTGCCCAAAAATCCCTAAAGCCAACACCAACATGAAAGCCGGAAGAAAAAAGCAACTCCTCACAGAAAAGGAAACAGAACTTATGACCATTCTTTGGGAGAATGGTCCCCTATTCGTGAGAGAAATATTAGAGAGATATCCTGAACCCAAACCGCATTTCAATACGATTGCAACTACGGTCAGAATCCTCGAAGGCAAAGGATACGTTGGCCATGAAGTGTTCGGAAACTCCCACCGCTTCTATGCAATTGCCGACCGTAGCGAATTCCGCTCCCGATCTCTGACTGACGTTATCCGCAATTACTTTGGCAACTCTTATAAAGTGGCAGTCTCCTCCCTCCTTGAAGAGGAAAAGATATCCGTAGATGAAGTGAAAGAAATCCTTGACATCATCGAGAAAAAGAACTCAACCGAAAACTATCCCAAATCTTCAGAATTATGATACTCTCCTACTCTATAATATCATCATTGATAATAGCGTTCTGTTATTTTGCCTACAAGTTTTTTCTTGCGGGAGAATGTCAGCACGCCATGAATCGAAGGATACTGCTTATTATCTACGCAGTTTCCTTGACTATGCCATTGGCAATCCTCGCAATCATCCTTCACTCTCCTAATTACGCTGCAGGCATTAGCAATGTAGAAATTGGAGAAATCTCAAATGAAATTGCAGGCGGAGTGAGCAAAACAGGATTTGTAAAGACTATAGGGATTATTGACCTTATCTATAAAATATATTTGTTTGGACTCTTTCTTACAGCTGCATACTTCCTTTATGGACTACTGATGCTATCGCGGCTTATCAAAAGAGGCGAAAAGACTGTTTTCGGCAATTTCACACTGATATTAGTGGCTGACAATTATAGAATTGCTCCATTTAGCTGGAGAGACTGTATAGTGATGCGCCGCTCCGACTATGAAGAAGATGGAGATATGATCCTGATTCATGAATACGCTCATCTGAAATTGCTTCATTGGTCAGACCTTCTAATGGCATACCTGACAATTTGTCTACAGTGGTATAATCCTGCCGCATGGGCTATCAGGGAAGAACTCAAGGCTATCCATGAGTATCAGGCAGATGAGACTGTGATTGAGTCAGGTGTAGATACAAAAGAATATCAATTATTATTATTAAAAAGGGCTGTAGGCTCCGGGTACCAATCGTTTGCCAACAGCCTAAATCACAGTAAACTTCAAAAACGAGTAACTATGATGTACGAGAAAAAAACATCGTTGCGGCGCAAATTGTTCGCGCTTGCATTGATTCCGGCCATCGGAGCTGGAATCGCAGTGACTGCCATCCCATCCGTAGCAGGAGTCCTTGAATCTTTGGCTAACGCCTCGGTTTCAACTCCAGCTCCCTCATCTTCTGAAACCTCAGCAGAAGCTCCGGCTCCGGCCAAAGACAAAACCATCTATGTTGCAGTGGAGGAAAATGCTGAATACCCGGGTGGAATGGATGGCCTGTTTAAATTTATGCAAAACAACATCCGCTATCCTGAAGCTGCCATGAAAAATAATGTCCAAGGACGTGTCATTGTAAAATTCGTGGTCGATGCTGACGGAACTGTTTCAGATGCAGAAGTTGTAAAAGGAGTAGATGAGGATCTCAATAAGGAAGCCTTAAGGGTAGTTAACGCCATGCCGAAATGGACTCCTGCCAAAGTTGGCGGCAAAGCAGTAGCAAGCTATTTCACCATGCCTGTAAATTTCCGACTCAATGACGACTCTCCCAAAGAAGAAGCAAATAAATAAACTCCAATATCATCTGCCATGGACGCACGCCCGGTGCGTCCATTTTTTGTAACTACTCAGCTATCCTTCTGTGGTCTCCCTGAACCAGCGAAGCGAAGTGCCTCTGTGGAATTGACAGAGTCTTTATCAAGGCCCCATTTTTTATGAGACGGGGCCTAATATTTCATGGCAATCAGAATATCTTTTTTCCCTCTGTGTGCCCTCTGTGTGAGCCATTATTCTGAAATGCTCGATCCCCAATCTCCTTCCAAAACTTCACACACTCCGGAACTTCTTCCAAATAGTGCGAAACAAATATCAAAGAAGCCCCATTCTTTTTAGCCAACTCTGATATTATCGACATTATGCGTTTCTTATGCTCCCGGTCAAGCCCATGGAGTGGTTCATCAAGCACCATCAATTCCGGTTGCTTTGCAAGAGCTCTGGCAACCATCACAAGCCGTTGCTCTCCCGACGACAATTCCGAAAATTTCCTGTCGGCTAAATGACCAATCTCCAATATTTTCATCCATTCATCAGCCACTTCATTCTCCTCCGTAGTAGATTTTCTATACCTATTGAGAGAATTGCGCATCCCCTGAATGATTATTTCCCTAACAGAATCATTCGACTTAAAATATAACTGCATCTCCGGGCAGACATAGCCTATAGCATCTTTTATCTCCCATATACTTTCGCCTGTACCACGCCGGCGATCAAACAAAGTGATGTCGTTAGCATATCCCTGTGGATTATCTGCACAAACCATACTCAATAGCAATGACTTCCCGGAACCATTAGGTCCATGAAGTGCCCAGCATTCCCCACGGTGTATAGTCCAGTTAAAATTCTCAAAAACTGTCTTGTCTCCATATCGGGCATGACCATCCTTTATTGAAAAAACTACATCACACTCCCCATACTTAAAAATACCCCTCCTCTCCGGCAACATAGCACTCACCATCCTCAAATTCTCTCCCCGCTTCTCATTATCAAAAATCTCCCCTGCGTACCCTGAGCCTCTGCTACCCCTGCCTGAAGTACTTCACCAATTTTCCTCTGTGTGCCCTCTATGTGAGACTGAAACCGGGTATCCAATCCGACAATCCTTCATCTCAATAATACTGTCCACATATTCTGGCACATCAGCTGCATCACACAAAAGAAATACCACCGACACCCCATTATCTCGCAAAAGCTTCATAGCCTCATCAAAATCCTTCCGTGACCGGGCATCTAAGCCGATATAAGGATTATCCAAAATCAAAAGATCAGGCTTCTCACAAAGCGCATTGATGATCAAAAGCTTCCTCAACTCCCCGCTTGAGAGGTAATTGATTTTCTTCTCCTCTATATTGTTCAACCGAAATGCCTCTGAATATGTTTTCCAATCCTGAGACTCAAGCTTTCCTTTGAAAATCTCCCCCACCGAAGGCACATACTCATTAGCAGTAGCCTCCATCCGCTGATTATAATACTGCACATCGATCCCTGTGAATGAATGGATGTCAGTAAAAGTAAGCATCTTGACCCGAGATACGCCATCTGCGAATTTCAAACGGTTTCCATAAGCATACCTCCCCTTAGCAATCACATTCCCAAGAGTGCTCTTTCCACTCCCATTATTTCCCACTACAGCCGTTACACCCCGACAAATTCCACTCTTAGCCGAATTGTCAAGAACCACCCTACCATACCCTAACCTCTCACTCTCAAACTCAACGACAAAATCCATACACTTCTCCATTCTTTCAGTTTATTTTTAAACCATAAAAAGTTTATTCATTATTACAATAGTTCGTTAATTTTAGAATAAATCAGGCAGAGTCTCTGACCCCGAAGAAC
>CAMWLX010000392.1 GCA_947175225.1 uncultured Porphyromonadaceae bacterium | reverse complement strand
TGACTCAAGATTATCTCGCATTTATCATATCATTAATTTTTGCGAGCTACTTATCTTATTTGTTCAGCCATCGTTTTTGACACTTAGTTATCCCCAATATTGATCGTATTTAACAAAATAAAAAGTTGCAGGAGACCTGTTCCGGTCTCCTGACATCCTAATATTAGCAGAATATCACAAAGGAATTTCAATCCTATTCTCATTACGAAACTTTTATTTTCTACCAACTTGCACTGTATCATACCATCTTAACGCGCCTTTTGGTAGTTTTGCAAAGTTGGAAGAGTCTTTATTGAGTCGCACAAAGACCTCTTTTTTGACCGAGATCAATACAGTATCTTTCCAAACGTTCAAAACATTCACGTCAGAAATATCAATAGACTCAATACCTTTCTTTGATAAAAGTTGACCGTTGTTTGTGAGCATTGTGGGTTTAGATGAGTCCAACTTTGTGTTCTTTTGATGATTACTTTTCCCTTGACCGTTAGCAAGGAGACACATACACATGGTTGTCGCTACTACAGCGACCTGTTTCAGTAGAGTTCGCATTCGTTTTATCTTTTTTATTAGAGGGATAGATTCAATTGTTTGAGATTTATCATGCCGAGAGAAAAATCACCTTCTTTATCTGCCAAAAGACCATAAAGGATTTTTGTGTCATGATCAAGTGCAAGCTTTATTATCATTCTATCGGTGATAAGTCCTTTTAGAGGCTGACCGTTCCAATCCCAAATTCCAATTTTATTTGCATCAGAGTCTCTATAAGTTCCACAATACGATGCCACCCAAAAGTCATTGTCGGCAGCCGCCGAAATAAAGCCTAATACTGCATTTGTATCTAATTGCTTAATACCATATGACTCAATGAATTCAACAGGGAATGGAAGAGCAGAGAACGTTTCCTGAATCTCGTTGCCTTGGATACTGAAGATTTCTATGGTTCCTCCTCTGGCAGTTACAGACACAAAATGCTTTCCATTCGGAGCAATGGCAAGGTCAGACTGCACCATCAGTAACATTGGTTCTTCCTTGAATTCTTCCGGCAATTGAAAATAGGTTGACTCAATCTGCTTTGTTTTGCTATTTACAATGGAGAAAGATCTTACCGGAGATTCTTTTTCCTGAAAAAAAGGTGCCTTTACAAGAAAGTTTTCTTCTTTCAGTGCATATGCATTCCAAACTGAACGGAGTATACTTTTGAGATCGTATGATTCTGCCACAGTATAAGTGTTAACATCAAACAATTTTAGCCTTTGGTCATTTATGTCATAAATAGCCAATTCATTGTTAGATGTTAGACTTATATCCAAAGCGTTGATGATTTCATCAGGACCTTGTCCTTGTAGGATATGGTTTCCTTTCAGTTCACCTGTATTCCTGTCGTACAAATGCAGCCACGAGCCATCCATAAGCCCGAGCACATAAATCAATGAATCGGAGACCATAATATCATTAGGAATCGGCAGAATCTCATCGTCGTTTATGATAGTCCATTTAATGGAGTCCAATTCAGCAAATAAACTCGATGAATTCCGGCTTTGGGAATTTCCACATCCTGAGACAATGTGGAGCAGGGAGCCTATGACTAGACTCGTTAGATATGTCAATAATTTTTTCATGCCGCAAAGTTAGGAAGAAACGGCGAAATAATTCTAATAAATCAGTTCTATAAAAGTTCGATATTTAGTTCGATTCGGTTCTATATTGAGTTTAATTCTGTTCGAGATTCAGTTTGAGCTATAGCTATATTCTTTAAATAGAAATGATTATCAGATCGAGAGCTTTATCTGCTTTTTTCAGTCCCGTTATCTTGAAAGCAAGGTTACGGCGATGGGTAGAAATAGTATTTTTCTCTCTTCCGAACAAAATGGATACCTGCAATGGAGAAAATCCGCACTTCATCAGCATTGCCATTCTTCGCTCCGAAGCTGTGATTCTGTCTTCCGTCAATATTCGCAGACGATAGAAAAATCCTGATGAAACTGATTCTATGAGTTCTTCAAGACTGTTATAGACAGCCGTCTCCTCCGAGGTTGTGATGGAATTTTTTGATTCGATTCTTTCTTTAAGATTGCAGTAAACTTGAGAAGAAAGTATAGCTGTATTTACCAATGAGGTGATATCCTTGTCGTCAGTAGTTCTGATTCCAGCCATAATGCGTTTCTTTATATCAGTGAGTTTTTCTGTATTTTCTTGAATGATATCCTCTTCTTTTGAATGGGATTCCGCTTGACCATCGTCTACGGAATCTTCATTGCCGTGAGGTTGAGCTTGTTCGTTGGGACTCTCTGTGTATTCCTTCATAATGTTTATGGCAGTGACAATGTCGGCTTCTGTGTCAGCCTTTATGAATTTCCGATACAACATTATAGATAAAAGAATCAGGGAAACTATAATCACTATAGACCCAATCATTGAGTAAACATACAGTTTCTTCTCTGCTTTAAGGCGTTCTCTGTAATGAATGCCATAGTTATACCGTGTATTCTGCAGTATGGCATTTTCTTGATTCAGATAATCTTCAATGGTGGATTTATATTCCGATATAAAGGATATAAGAGTGTCATTGGGAACGAAATTCCTTAGTTTTTCTGAAAAAATCACCTTGTAGCCAGTTCGTTTGTTGCCTGAACCATTTATTTTGGTAAGTAGACGAGCATACATATAAGCAGTATCAAGTAAACCAGCATCCCTATATATCTCGCTTGCCAAAGATAAATACTCAGGCAAATCACGAGAAGGAACTATGAAGGGTAGAGGTCTAATTACTGACAATGCTGAATCCGGCTTGTCTTCACTGTCAAGAATTCCTGCGAAAGTTAGAAGTATACTTGCCCTTTGTATAGGGGAAAAATTAGAAGAGAGCTTCAATGCTGAATGTATACTTTGGCGAGCTCTTTTAATGTCCTTAACATTTAGGTATGAGTCTGCCAAATATTTATAAGCAAATGCAATTCCCTCATCGCTACCTTTAATCTCTTCATTTATAGAAATAGACTTTTCAAGATACCCAATAGCAACTGAATCAAGACGCAGTGCATGAAGCAGTCGGCCCGTTTCAGTCAAAACATTCCTTTTAAATCTAAGATTTTCTGAGTCGTCAGGTGTAGCTTCAATTGCTTTTTGAAAATATTCAAGTGCAGTAGGCAAGTCTCCAATATCAGAGTAGACGCGTCCTCCATAATATAGAGATTCAGGATACTTTGACTCGTCATGATGTGAGGAATAGTAATTTATTATATCAAGAATGAGGCTGTCGGAAGTGTGGCACACGTAAGCGTTATCTCGTCTCTTGATACTCAAGAGATCATAGTAATGCCGATCCTTTTCTGTCAATGCCTCATAATCGATACTATCGAGCATAAACAAGGCAAGACGAGGATCCCGGTCGCAAAGAGCATCAATCTCCTCCAACTTCTCATTGCTTCCCCTACTGCAACCAAGGATAGCAACCAGCATCAATATGACAAAAATGCGAATGAATCTCATATCTCCTGATTTTATCCGCAAATTTACAACAAATTCTCCGTTTCTACAATAGAGATTCAACTCATCTTTTCCTATATTTCTTCCGGTTCCTGAAGATATTTTTGAATTTGCTTTTCAAGATTTGGCAAATCATTCATTATGGAGGACCATAATGATACTATGTGCATTGGCATTTTCAGTATATATTTCAAATGCAAATGTAACACTTTTCTCCTTTAAATCCAAATTATTCCGATAAAATAATCATGATGTTTTTTCCTGTCTGCTTGTCGTAGACGGTAATTGTTGATATAACCTTAATAAAATGCGCGAATCTCATATTGGTAGTTTGAATTTATTACTTGAGTTTCTTGACTTCGATAAGGGTTGGAGTTGCATCTTCCCCATCATTGGAC